>QHWL01000053.1:0-480 GCA_003222555.1 Acidobacteriota bacterium
CATACGCTCGAGACGCTCGCCGAGGGCAAGGTGCTCAAGGGCGTGGTCAAGAACATCACCGACTACGGCGCGTTCATCGACCTCGGCGGCATCGACGGCCTGCTGCACATCACGGACATGTCGTGGGGCCGTGTCGGTCATCCGTCGGAGCTCTTCAAGGTGAATGACGAGATCGACGTGATCGTGCTCAAGTACGATCCGGCGACCGAGCGGGTCTCGCTCGGTCACAAGCAGCTCATTACCGACCCGTGGGCGAACGTGACGGAGCGGTATCCGGTCGGCGCGCGCATGGCGGGTAAGGTCGTCAGCCTGACCGATTACGGGGCGTTCGTGGAGCTCGAAGCCGGTGTCGAGGGCCTCATTCACGTCAGCGAGATGTCCTGGAGCAAGCGAGTCAAACACCCGTCGAAGATCTTGAATGTGGGCGACACGGTGGAGGGCATGGTGCTCGGCGTGGATCCCACGGCACGGCGCATTTCG
>QHWL01000053.1:602-10645 GCA_003222555.1 Acidobacteriota bacterium
TTCGTGGAGGTCGAGGAGGAGATTGACGGGCTCATCCACATCTCCGACATGTCGTGGAGCAAGCGCATCAAGCATCCATCCGAGGTGCTGAAAAAGGGCGACGTGGTCGAGGCGATGGTGCTCAACATCGACGCCGAGAATCAGCGCCTCTCGCTGGGCCTCAAGCAGCTTGCCACCGATATCTGGGACGACTTCTTCACGCGCCATCACGTCGGCGACACGATCGAAGGAAAAGTCGTGCGCATGACGAACTTCGGCGCGTTCGTCGAGCTCGATGAAGGGATCGAAGGGCTCATCCACGTGTCGGAATTCGACGATTCACCTCATGCGGGGAAGGAAGAGAAGATCGAGCTGAAGGTGGGCGAGACGTACCCGATGAAGATCATCAAGCTCGCGCCGGCCGAACGTAAGATCGGGCTCTCGATTCGCGCGCTCAAGTCCGACGAGTTCCGGGCCGACTGGACCACGTACCAGGAGAGCGCGGGCGACGGGGCAGCGACGCTCGGCGATCATTTTCGCAATCAGTGACGGGGCTCGACGCTCGGCGCCCGGGACTCGAGTGGCATTCGGGTTCCGTCGCTCCGAGACCCGAAGAGGGACATGGCAATGACCACCGGCGGCAGCATGACCAAGGCGGAGCTCGTCGAGGAAGTGTCGAGGGTATCCGATCTCACCAAGAAGCACTCCGAAGTCATCGTCGACACGGTGTTCAAGAGCATTATCGACGCCTTGCATCGCGGCGAAAAGATCGAGCTGCGCGGGTTCGGCAGCTTCCGGCTGCGAAAGCGCGAGCCGCGCAAGGGAAGGAATCCGAAGACCGGCGACAAGGTGGATGTGCCGCCGAAGAAAGTGCCTTACTTCAAGCCCGGCAAAGAGCTCAAGGAGCTGATCAACCGCGAGCCGGCGCCGGCGGCTGCCGCGGCTGCGGGCGAGAACCCCGTTCCCCCGGATGCGGTGGCGGTTTAGACAGGATCGGCTAGCCGATAGCCGATAGTCGATGGTCATTGAACGAATAATTGCGAATGACTGACGACTAGCGACTATATGGAACGCCTCTGGTCGCCCTGGAGACTGCCATACGTGACGGGCACCGGCAGCGTGGACGGCTGCATCTTCTGCGACCCTCGCGGCCTGGTTTCTCCGCAATCTTCACGCGACGACCTGGTGCTCTTCCGCGGCCGCGAGTGCTACGTCATCCTGAATCTATATCCGTACAACAACGGCCACCTGATGGTCGTGCCGAACCGGCACGTCGCGACGCTCGCCGCCACGACGGCTGACGAGCTGGCCGAATTGATCCGGCTCATGCGGCACGCCGAGATGGCGTTGAACGACGCGTACAACCCGCAGGGCATCAACGTCGGGCTCAATCTGGGGCGCCCGGCGGGCGCCGGCATCGTCGATCATCTGCATGTTCATCTCGTGCCCCGGTGGACGGGCGACACCAACTTCATGTCGGTCATCGGCAACGTGCGGGTGCTGCCCGAGGAGCTGAGCGAAACGGCCGCCCGGCTGCGCCCGATCTTCGAGCGGCTGGCCAGAGACGACGTTTAACGCAGAGGTCGCGGAGTCCGCAGAGAGAACATTTTTTACTTGCGCGCGGGGACCCCACCCCCGCGCGCTGAAGACCGACGCTTCGCGGCGTAGCACGCTCAGCGTCGGCTGTCACCGTTGGCCTCTGCCGAGCCCGAGAGTCTACGCTCGAGGGCGAGGTCCGGGGAGCGCCTGGGGGTGGGGCCCCGGGCGCAACGTAAATGATGCTCTTCGACCTGACCAACGAGCAAGCGTCGTTCAAGCAGTCGATCGAGCAGTTCGCGCGCGAGGTCGTGGCGCCGCGGGCTGCCGCCATCGACGAGTCGGGCGAGTTTCCCGCCGACGTGATGCGCGCCGCGGCACCACAAGGGCTCCTTGGCGTCACGATTCCCGGGGCTTGGGGCGGAGCCGGGCGCGATTACCTGAGCTACGCGCTCGCCCTCGAGGCGATCGCGACGGCCAGCGCGACCGTCGCCGTCTCGTTGTCGGTGACCAATTCGCTCGTCGCCGAGCTCATCGCGCATGCCGGGCGCGAAGAGCAGCGCGATCGGTGGCTGCGCCGGCTCGCGAGCGGGGCATCGATCGGCGCGTTTGCGCTGTCGGAGCCCGACGCCGGCACCGACGCAGCAAATCAAAAGACCACGGCCGTCAAATCGAGCGGCGGCTATCGCATCACCGGACGCAAAGTGTGGGTGGCGAACGCGGAGGCGGCGGCTGTCGTGATTGTGTTCGCGTCGACGCGCCCGGGCTTTCGAGGTGAGGGCGTGACCGCGTTTCTCGTGCCGATGGACGCTCCGGGCATCACGCGTACGGCGCGCGCAGATTCGCTCGGCGTGCGCGGTCTCGGATGCATGGACCTCGAGCTCGACATCCACGTCGGCGACGATCATGTGCTCGGCGAGGTCGATCGCGGATTCGGTCTCGCGATGTGGGCCCTGCAGGGCGGTCGCGTGGCCATTGCCGCCCAGGCGCTCGGCATCGGACAGGCGGCGCTCGGCGAAGCGATCGCGCATGCCGGGCAGCGCGAGCAGTTCGGCCAGCCGATCGCCAACTACCAGGCCATTCAGTGGATGATCGCCGACATGGCGACCGAGCTCGACGCGGCACGGCTGCTCACGTGGAAAGCGGCGGCTGCCAGGGATCTTCAGCAGGACTGCGCGTTCGAGGCGTCGATGGCGAAGCTCGCCGCGGCGGAGGCGGGGCACAAAGCGGCCGACAAGGCGATGCAGATTCTCGCGTCAGCCGGCTACCGGCGCGGGTCGGTCGTCGAGCGGCTGTTCCGCGACGTGCGGGCGACGGAAATCTACCAGGGCACCTCCGAGGCTCAACGGATGATTATCGCCGCCAGGGTGTTGGCCGACGCGTGAAATCTCGAGAGGACCAAATCCGAGGATGTCATGAAAAAACTGAACCGTCGCGACTTCGTTCGAACCACCGCCGTGGCTGGCATGGCCGCGGCCGCTCCACGCAGGCTGTTCGGCCAGGGGCCGACGGTGATCACGCCGAAGACCGTCAGGCCGGCGGTCGTCGCGTCTGCCAACGGCAACCAGTACAAGAACGGCGGACCGGCGACCTGCGTCGAGACGGCGTTTGCGATGATCACGGGCGGCTCCGATGTGCTCGACGCCCTCATCGCCGGCGTCAGCATCGTCGAGCTCGATCCCGAGGACAGCAGTGTCGGCTACGGCGGCCTGCCCAACGCCGAGGGCGTCGTCCAGCTCGACTCGTGCTGCATGCACGGACCGAAAAAGCGCGCTGGCGGCGTCGCGGCGATTGAAGGCGTGAGGACACCGGCGAAAGTGGCCCAACTTGTGGCGGACACGACCGATCATCACCTCCTCGTGGGCAGGGGTGCGCAGGATTTCGCGCGAGCCATGGGATTCAAGATTGAGGACGATCTGAACACCGAGAAGTCACGCAATCTTTGGCTCGAATGGAAGCGGCGGACCGATCCCGAACACTATCTCGATCCGAAGAAGCGCGCCGAGGCGTGGTACGAAACCGGGCTGCAGTTGGTGCGCGACGGCCTGATCGATCCCGAGCACTATTGGGGCACGATCAACTGCGATGGCATCAACTTCAAAGGCGAGCTTTGCGGCGTGACGACGACGAGCGGCCTGGCGTGGAAAATTCCCGGCCGTGTCGGGGACTCACCGATTCTGGGCGCCGGATTGTATGTGGACGGGGAAATCGGCGCCGCCGGCTCGACCGGCCGCGGCGAGGCGAACCTCTACAACCTCTGCTCGTTTTTCATCGTCGAAGAGATGCGCCGCGGCGCGAGCCCGAAAGACGCCGGGATGGCGGCGCTCAAGCGCGTGCAGAGGAACACGATCGAGAAACGGCTGTTGAACGGCCGTGGGCAGCCGAATTTCGGTCTGAACTTCTACATTCTCAACGCGAAGGGCGAGTACGCCGGGGTGTCGATGTACGGGTCGACGTACTCGGTCTGCACGGAGAAGGGTCCGCAGACGCTCGATACCGAGCCGCTGCTCCAGGGACGGCCCACCGACTGAAACGAATTTGAGGATTTGAGGATCTGGGGATTTGAGGATTTTGGGGATTTGGGGAATCTCGCAAATGTGCCCTCACCCGAGGATCTGCTTGGCAATCGTCTGCAGCTGCAGGTTGGACGTGCCTTCGTAGATCTGCCCGATCTTGGCGTCGCGGAACAGCTTTTCGACCGGGTAATCCTTCACGAACCCGTAGCCGCCGTAGAGATTCACGGCAAGCGAGGTGACGCGCTCGGCGACCTCCGACGAGTAGATCTTGCACATCGCCGCTTCGGTCAGAAACGGCTGCTGCTGATCGCGCAGCCTCGCCGCGTTGTACACCATCAAGCGGGCGGCTTCGAGCTCGGTCGCCGCGCGCGCGATCTGATGCTGCACGGCCTGGAACTCGGCAATCGCCTTGCCGAACTGCTTCCGTTCCCTGATGTACTTGATAGCGTGATCGAGCGCCCCCTGGGCCAGGCCGATCATCTGCGCGCCGATCCCGATGCGTCCTTCGTTCAGCGTCTCGATCGCGACCTTGTAGCCTTTGCCGGCCTCGCCGAGGACGTTCGCGCGCGGGACCAAGCACTCCTCGAATAGCAGCTCGCACGTGCTGCTGGCGCGAATCCCGAGCTTGTCCTCCTTCTTGCCAACGGTGAACCCGGCGACGCTGCGCTCGACGAGAAACGCGGTGATGCCGCGGTGCCCGGCTTCAGGGTTGATGTTCGCAAAGACAATGAACAGGTCGGCTTCGTTGCCGTTGGTGATCCACAGCTTGCGGCCGCTCAGCGCCCAGTGGTCGCCGCGCTCGCTCGCGCGTGTCGCAAGGGCGAACGCATCGCTGCCCGCGCCGGCCTCCGACAAGGCGTAGGCGCCGATCGTGTGCAACGCGAGCGGCGGAAGATAGCGCCGCTTGACATCGTCGTTCCCCCAGCGCAGCAGCGCATTGATCACGAGCGTGTTCTGGACGTCGACGAGCACGCCGATCGACGGATCCACGCGTGACAGCGCTTCCACGGCCAGCACCGAATGAAAAAGGCTGGCACCGCCGCCCCCGAAGCTTTCGGGGATCTCGATGCCCATCACGCCAAGGTCGAAGAGCTTGTCGACAAGGGGCTTCGAGATCTGGGCGTCCTCGTCCATCTCACGAACGAGCGGCCGAATCTCGCGGTCCGCGAATTCATACACGCTGTCGCGGAACAGCCGTTCGTCCTCCGACAGCGTCGTCAGGGCCGGGCGCGTCAATTCGGTGTTCTGGGTTGTCACGGGTAGGGATATTAACATCCTGTAAAGTCGGGTTGAAACCGGGCGGAGATTGTGAACCCATCGCGCTAAACGCAGAGACCGCGGAGCCCGGAGAGAAGAAATTCCCAAAGATTTCTCGGCGTGCTCTGCGGGCTCTGCGTTCAAACGTTGCATTTTTCGCAGGCCTGAAGGCCTGCGCCACGACTGTGGCGGGTCTTCGGCAAGCTGAATCGGTCTAGAATGGAGGTATGCGCAGTTCCTTTCGCGCCCTCGCGGGCGGAAGCATTCTCCTGGTCGCGCTCCTCGGGGCGCGCGGCGATGCTCAGCAGCCATCCCAGGCGCCGCCGTCGGCGCCGGCCGATCCACAGCGGCCGCCTGCCGACCAGGCTCAGCAACCTCTGTTCAAGACGGGCATCAACTTCGTCCGCGTCGACGTCATCGTCACCGACAGGAACGGCAACACGGTGCCGGACCTGCGGCAGAGCGATTTCGAGGTCGTCGAAGACAGTAAGCCGCAGACGATCGAGAGCTTCAAGCTCGTGAAGCTGGACGGTGGCGCCGTGCCAACCGCCGACGGCCCGCCCCGGCCTATCCGCACCGACTCGGACGAAGAGCTCGAAGCGGCGCGCGACGACGTGCGGCTGTTCGCGATTTTTCTGGACGACTATCACGTGCGCCGCGGGGCAAGCCTCTCGGTGCGCGCACCCCTGTCGTCCTTCATCGAGACGCAGCTGGGTCCTTCGGACATGCTCGGCCTGATGTATCCGCTGGAGTCGCTCTCGTCGCTGCGCATGACGCGGAATCATGATGCGGTCAGCAGGGGCGTGCAGCAGTTCCTGGGCCGCAAGTTCGAGTACGAGCCGAAGAACGAGTTCGAGCAGCGGTACATGTTCTATCCGACGGAAATCGTCGAACGGATCCGGAACCAGGTGTCGATGTCAGCCATCAAGGGGCTCATCACGCACCTGGGCTCGTTGAAAGAGGGCCGCAAGTCGCTGATCCTCGTCAGCGAAGGCTTCAGCAACATGCTGCCGCCGCAGATGCGGGATGCGGTCGCCGGGACTCCCGGCTACGGCAATCCGAATTACGGCAATCCCATGGCCGGGCTCAACGATCCAAACGAGACGAGAGCCTCGTTTTTCGCAAGCATGGACCTGCAGTCGGATTTGCAGGAGATCTACGCCACCGCGAACCGCAACAACGTCTCGATTTACGCGCTCGATCCGCGCGGCCTCACCGACTCGGAATTCGACATTGCCGACAACATCAACGCGCAGATGGGCCGCGAGTACCTCAACTCGACGATGGACACGCTGCGTAGCCTGGCCGAGAACACCGACGGTCGCGCGATTGTCAATCGAAACGATCTTGCGACTGGCCTCAAGCAGGTGGTGCGTGACACGAGCGCGTACTACCTGCTCGGCTACAACTCGACGCAGGCGCCGTCGGACGGCAAGTTTCACGAGATCAAGGTCCGCGTGAAGCGGCCGGGCGTCCAGGTGCGTGCGCGTAAAGGCTACTGGGCGCTCAACGCGGAGGAGGTCGCGCGCGCGACGGCGCCGCCCCGGCCTGCACGCGCCCCGGCCGTGGAGGCGGCGCTCGCGACGGTGAATACGCCGCCGCAGTCGCGCGTCATCAGAAGCTGGATCGGCACCACTCGCGGCGAGAACGGGAAGACCAAGGTGACCTTCGTGTGGGAGCCGGTGCCGAAGGCGCCAGGCGATCGTCAGGCGGCGTCCCGCGAGCAGCCGGCGCGCGTGTCGCTGATGGCGGCCGGCGCCGACGGCTCGCCCTATTTCCGCGGCCGCGTGCCAGATGTCGCATTGGCGTCCGCAGCACCGGCGGCGGCCGCCGTCGCAAGCGGCGCGAGTGCCGGGCCGCCACGTCCGGCGCGCGTCAGCTTCGAGGTGAAGCCGGGCAAGATGCAGCTGCGCGTTTCGGTCGAAGGCGCCGGCTCGGAAGTACTCGATTCGGAAACGCGAGAAATCACGATTCCCGATCTTACGGTGCCGCAGACGACGCTCGGGACGCCGGAGCTGTTCCGGGCGCGGACCTTGAGGGAGTATCAGCAGCTCAAGGGCGACGCGACGGCGGTCCCGATCGCGGTGCGCGAGTTCAGCCGCACCGATCGCCTGCTCATTCGCGTCAGCGCCTACGGCGCCGGAACATCGGTGCCGACGCTCACTGCTCGCTTGTTGAACCGGGCAGGCCAGCCGATGCTGGATCTGCCGGTTGCTGTTCCCGCATCGCCCTCGGGGGAGCCGCAAATCGAGCTGCCCCTGGCGGGCATCGCACCCGGCGAGTATCTCGTCGAGATCCAAGCCACAGGAGAAGGCGGGGACGCGAAAGAGCTTGTCGGCTTCCGCGTGACCGCCTGACGCGATGCGCTCTCTGTTGGCGGTTGTGGTTGCCGTCGCCGTGTCGTCGCAGGCGCCGGCAGCTGGGCGCCTCGCCCTTCAACAAGCTCGGGGCGACGCTGAGCCCCGTCGAAGCGTCGGGACGACTGCCGGCGTTGTGTACATCGACGTGATCGCGGCCGACGCCGCCGGCCGTGCCGTCGGCAATCTCGAGGCCGCCGACTTCGACCTGCGCGAGGACGGCACGTTGCAGTCGATCGACGACGTCCGGTTCGTCAAGGTCGATGGCGCGGCCGCTGGCGACGGGCCGCCTCCGATCCACTCGCAGGTCGACGAACAAACGGAAGCCGCCCGCGACGTGGGCGCCGGCGCGACGACCGAGCGCGTCCGCGAAGCGCTGACCCGGTTCGTCGATCGGGATCTCGGTCCTCGCGATCTCGTGACCGTTATGAAGCCGCTCGATTCACTGCTGACCATCCGGCTCACACGAGATCGCGACCAAGTTCACCGGGCGATCGACGCGTTTGACGGGCGCAAAGGCGCCTACGCCCCGCGCACCGCATTCGAGCAGAACTACATCGCCAACACGCCGATGCGAATCGAGGCCGCGCGTTCGCAGGTGACGATCTCCGCGCTGAACGCGCTCGCCATACACCTGGGAAGTCTCAGCAACGCGCGCAAGACGATCGTTCTGGTCAGCGAGGGGCTCCCGCGCACGGAACGTCGTCGCGGATTCGAGCCCCTGCCGACGTTTGAATCGGTCGTTCGCGCGGCGAACCGCTCCAACGTCTCGATTTACGCCGTCGACCCGCAGAACCTCGCGGAGAGCGGGAAGACCGCAAGCACGGTTGACGATAATCCGCAGGAGACGCTGAGGACGCTCGCGAACGAGACTGGGGGAGAGGCGATCCTCGACGCGAACGATCTCGACAACCGGATGCGCCGGATCGCCGGCGATTCGAGCGCCTACTACCTCCTCACCTATCGTTCCGCGCGCACTGAGGATGGGCGGTTCCACGAGATTCAGGTACGCGTGAAACGGCCGGACGTGCGCGTGCGCGCGCGGAAGGGCTATTGGGCGTCGACGCCCGGCGAACGGCTGCGCGCGAACCTCCTGGCGCAGGCACGCGATCCCGTGCCCGCGAAGCCGCTCGAGCCGGCGCGCCGGATTAGCCCGCTGGTCCGGCCGTGGTTCGGCCTCGCGCGCGGGGCGGGCGGCAGGACGCGCGTGACCTTCGTCTGGGAACCGGTCGATCGCGTGCCGGGCGATCGAGTGGCGCCGTCCCCCTCGCGCATTGTGCTTACTGCGCTCGGACCGGACAACACGGCGTTGTTTGAGGGCCCGGTGCATCCGGCCGGCCCGGTTGGCCCGACAGGCCCGACAGGCCCCATAGAGAACGACCCGCCCGGGGAGACGTCGGCGCGCGCCGTATTCGACGTCCCGCCTGGACGACTCCGGCTGCGGATGTCCATCCAGGATGCGACAGAGCGCGTGATCGATTCAGACGTCCGCGAGATCGCGATTCGCGACCTCCGAGCGCCGGTCGCGCTCGGTACGCCCGAGGTGCTTCGGGCGCGAACGGCGCGCGATGTTCGAGCGCTGGTTGCCGATCCCGCCGCCGTGCCGGTCGCGTCGCGTGAATTCAGCCGCGCCGAGCGACTGATCATCCGGTTTCCGGCCTACGCGCCCGGCGCCGAGCGGCCCTTGGTCGCCGCCAAGCTCTTGAGTCGCAGCGGCAAAGTGATGCGCGATCTTCAGGTGCAGCCCGTGGCGCCCGACGATGAGAATCAGATCGACCTGCCGCTCGCCAGCCTGGCGGCCGGCGAGTACCAGCTCGAAATCACCGCCAAGAGCCCGGCCGGCGAGGCCAGGGATTTGATCAGTTTCCGCGTGACGAGCTGACCACGCACGCGTTCATCTTCTTCACGAAGGCACGAAACTCCACGAAGAACACGAAGGATTCCTTGTACGAAATCATTCTTCGTGATCTTCGTGCTTCTTCGTGTCTTCGTGATATACACACTACGCGTACATCCCGCGCAGGCGAGTGACCGTCGCGACGCGCCCGATCGCGACGATGTAGGCGGCAGTCCGCATGTCGACCTTGTATTTGAGCGAGGTCTGTAACACGGCGTTGAATGCCTCGCACATTTTCGCTTCGAGCCGCTCGTTGACTTCCTTTTCCGTCCAGAAATAGCCGTACCGATCCTGAACCCATTCGAAGTACGACGCGGTCACACCGGAGCTGTTGGCGAGAATGTCGGGCACGACGAAGATGCCGCGCTGGTGGAGGTGCTGATGCGCATCCGGAGTTGTCGGGCCGTTGGCGCCTTCGACGACCACTTTGGCGCGGACCTCCGGCGCGTTCTCCATTGTGATCTGATTTTCGAGCGCGGCGGGAATCAGCACGTCGACGTC
>QHWL01000054.1:0-7844 GCA_003222555.1 Acidobacteriota bacterium
GAATTAAAAATTATGAATTAAGAATTAACTCTAAATTCATAATTCTCAATTCCTAATTCTTCACCCCTGCCGTCTCCGGCTTTTTTTCCGCGGCTCCGACGTCGTGGAGGAATTGGGTCATGAAATCGTGGAGGAGTGCCGTGATGCCGGCGGCATCCAGATCGCCGAACTTCTCCCGAAACTCGCGCATCGGCACGACGGCCTTCGCCATCGCGCGGTGGCCGCCTGCACAGCCGATGTCGGAGAAGAAGCGCCGCACGAACTCGCCCGCGTTCTTCGAATAGCCCAGGTTTCTCACCGAGATCAGCATTGAATCGTCGACGATGCCGGCAATGGCCGTCCACTTGACGTCTTCGAGCTGGAGAAAGAAATCGGCGACGTAGGGGATGAAGTCTTCGCGCGGCGACGGGCCGAGGAAGGCACAAAATACCTGCTCGACGAGGGTGCCCCCGCGATGGGCCTTCATGACGTAGTCGAGCCTGTCGAGCGTGATTTCAGCGCCTTCCATCTTGCGAATGAGCGCGGCATCGGCCAGAGGATAGAGGTACGAGAACGCCTCGAGGTCCACCCGGTTGGTCTGCCGGTTGAAGAAGAGCGTGTCGGACTTGATGGCGTAGAGCATCGCCGTCGCGGCGCGTTCCGAGATACTCACGTCGACGGCGCGCAGATGCTCTGTCAGGATGGTGGACGTCGATCCGTAGTCGGCGCGGATGTCCTTGAAGACGACCGAGTAGCCGGGCTGCTCGGGATGATGATCGATGACGAGATCGACGCGGTCGATGAGCCCACCGAAATAGTGCGGCTGCACGTCTACCATCGCGATGCGGTCGTACTCTTTGAGCGACGCCTCCGTGATGGGCTCGACGTGAATGTCCAGGAGGTTGACCATCCGCAGGTTCTCCGGCCGCGTGACGCCCTGAAACGCGCCGATAATGGCCGTCGCCTTTGTCCGCCGCAGCACGTTTCGGAGCGCCAGTCCGCTCGCCATCGCGTCGGGATCCGGATCGTTGTGCAGCACAATCAGCACGCGATCGGCGTCGCTGAAATAGCGCTGATACTGCTGAACGCGTGCGCGCGTGAGCGATCGGCTGAACTCGGTGAGGAGCGGTCCCCCGAACAGCTCCGACATCGCCAGGTACGCGACATCTGGAAATTCGGTGTGGGACTCCTCGGCGTGCTTGGCCGCCGCCGGGCCGACGCCGAGCACGTACACGAGCGCTCCGCCAGCGTCGCGGACCGCTTCCAGAATCTTCTTCAGGCTCCGGCGGCCGTTGTCTTCGACGATGACGCAGGTGCCGGGGCTGAGGTCGGCTTTGAGATAGGTGTCGGTCCGCCGGGGATCGCCGGCCACGACGTTGACCCCGGCGTCGTGGAGGCGGCGGGCCACGGCGCGGCTCTCAACGATGAATTCGACCTCGTAGCCAGGCAGCAGGATTTCATCGAGCATCCTGATGACCAGCTCGTCCTGGCAGACGGCTAGACACCGCATCAGAGTACCAACCCCTGATTATACGCTCCGCCGCGCCGGTGTCTGGCTGGTGGCCAAGTCGTGCGGTGTGGGTCCGGCTAAAGCCGGACACTACGTACTGCGCACGTAGAGTCCGCCAGCGTACGCAGTGTCCGCCCTCATGCCGACGGCCCTGACCCGCGCCCACAGCCGTGTGTTCCAGATTTGAGCAGGCGGGTGTAAAGTGCAGGCTTGTGAAGCACTCCAGGATCATTCTCGCCACCGCGCTGGCGGTCGCCTGGTCCCGACCGTCCGCCCAGCAGGTACCGGTCTTTCGCGCAGGCATCGAGTTGGTGAACGTCGGGGTGACGGTCGCCGACAAGAAAGGCTCGCTCGTTACCGATCTCACGGATAACGACTTCGAGATCTACGAGGACGGCAAGAAGCAGACGATTCGTTATTTTGCTGCAGGCGATCCCACCGGTCCCGATCATCCGGGCCCCGAAATGCATCTCGGCCTGCTCCTCGATGTCAGCGAGAGCATGGGCGAGGACATCAAATTCACGCAGACCGCTTCAATCAAGTTCCTGAACAGACTGGTCGACGCGGTCGACATCACGATGGTGGACTTCGATACGCAGGTGCGCGTGGCCCGGTACGGCCAGGACGAGTTCGCACGTCTCATCGAACGGATCCGTCAACGGAAGGCGAGCGGGTGGACCGCGCTCTACGACGCGATCGGCGTGTACCTGGACGGCGCCGGCGGGCAAGACGGCCGCAAGATCATGCTGCTGTATACCGACGGCGGCGACACCCGCAGTGCGATCCGGTTCAACGAGCTGCTCGACCTGCTCAAGGCGTCGGACGTCACCGTCTACGCCATCGGCGAGCTCGAACACCAGTCTTCGTCGGGCAGAAACGCGCAGCGGGTCGTCCTTCAGCAGATCGCGGATGCCACCGGCGGGCAGGCGTTTTTTCCACTGGACGTGAAAGATCTCGACCCCGTGTACGACAAGGTCCTCGCCGCGATACGCGCGCAATACACCATCGGGTATCTCTCGACCAACGACAAAACCGACGGTCGGTGGCGCAAGGTGGAAATCAAGGTGACTCGCAAGGGCGACTACCGAACCCGCTCGCGGAAGGGCTACTTCGCACCGTACAAGGGTGCGCCCGACAAGCCAAAGCCGTAGTAGCGCGTCGCGGCGCGTCTCATTTCCCCCTGGCCCTGTGGTACGATTTACAGTTCTCATGCCCTCGCTCTACGATCGTTTCAACCTCGTATCCGATTTCGAGCTTGCCGGCGATCAGGCGCGCGCGATCGGGGAGCTCCTCGACGGGTTGGAGCGCGGCGACCCCCATCAGGTGCTGCTCGGCGTCACCGGCTCGGGCAAGACGTTCACGATGGCGCAAACCATCGCCCGCGTGAACCGCCCGACGCTGGTGATGGTGCACAACAAGACGCTCGCCGCTCAGCTGTATCAGGAATTCCGCCGGTTCTTTCCCGACAATGCCGTCGAGTACTTCGTCAGCTACTACGACTACTACCAGCCCGAGGCGTACGTGCCGGCGACCGACTCGTACATCGAAAAAGAGGCGACGATCAACGACGAAATCGACCGCATGCGCCTGTCGGCGACGCGGTCGCTCTTCGAGCGCCGCGACGTGATTATTGTCGCGAGCGTGTCGTGCATTTACGGGCTCGGCTCTCCCGAGGCCTATTACGGCATGCTGCTGCCGCTCGAGCGCGGGCAGCGCATCGCCCGGGAGCAGGTGCTCCGCAAGCTCGTGGAGATTCAGTACGAGCGGAACGACCACGAGTTCGGGCGCGGCACATTTCGTGTGCGGGGCGACATCGTTGAAGTGTATTTGTCCTACGAGGAGCAGGGGCTGCGGATCGAGCTGTTCGGAGACGAGGTCGACGGGCTCGCGTCGTTCGACCCGCTGACGGGCAAGACGCTGCGCCGCCACGACAAGATTGCCGTCTATCCGAAGTCGCACTTCGTCGCCCCGCGCGATCGGACCAAGAAAGCCGTCGAGTCGATCAAGGCCGAGCTCGGGTGGTACCGGTCCAAGCTCGAGTCGGAAGGCAAGCTCCTCGAGGCGCAGCGCCTTCATCAGCGGACGATGTTCGACCTCGAGATGATTCGTGAGATCGGGTACTGCCACGGCATCGAAAATTACGCCCGGCACCTCACGGGACGCGCGCCCGGCGAGCCGCCACCCACGCTGCTCGATTACCTGCCCAAGGACGCGCTCTTCATTGTCGACGAGAGCCACCAGACGGTGCCGCAGATTCGTGGCATGTACCACGGCGATCGATCGCGGAAAGAAGTGCTGGTGGCCTATGGGTTCCGGTTGCCTTCGGCGCTCGACAACCGGCCGCTCAACTTCGAGGAATGGGAAGGCCGGGTCGACCAGGTGGTCTTTGTCTCTGCCACACCCGGACCCTACGAGCTGTCCCAGGCTCAAGGCGTCGTGGTCGAGCAGATCATCCGGCTGACGGGCTTGATCGATCCGCCCATCGAGGTGCGGCCCGTCAAGGGGCAGGTCGACGACCTGTTGTCGGAAATCCGCGGGCGGGCGGCCCACGGCGAACGCGTGCTGGTGACGACCCTCACCAAACGGATGGCGGAGGACCTGACGCAGTACTATCAGGAGCTGGGAGTCCGTGTGCGGTACCTGCACTCGGACATCGAGACGCTGGAGCGGATCCAGATTCTCCGGGATCTCCGCAGGGGCGAGTTCGACGTGCTGGTGGGCATCAACCTGTTGAGGGAGGGGCTGGATCTGCCCGAGGTGTCGCTCGTCGCGATCCTCGACGCCGACAAGGAGGGATTTCTGAGATCCGCCGGCTCGTTGATTCAGACGTCCGGGCGTGCCGCGCGCAATGTCAACGGGCGCGTGATCATGTACGCTGACATCATGACCAACTCGATGCGGACGGCGATCGGTGAAACGGACCGCCGCCGCGCGCTGCAGGAGGCGTACAACCAGGAGCACGGCATCACGCCGCAGTCGATCGTGAAACAGATCGACGAGGTGATGTCGAGCGTGTACGAGCGCGACTACATCACGCCGGCTTTGGTGCAGGATGGGAGCGAGCGCTTCAAGACACAAGCGGAGCTCGACGCCCACATCGCGTCGCTGCAGGGCGCGATGAAGGCGGCGGCGGTCAATCTGGACTTCGAAAAGGCGGCGGGCCTCCGAGACGAGATCAAACGTTTGCGTAACCCCGAGCTGGGACTGCCTCGGCCGGCGCGGAGGGCGTGAGAGCTTGTGAACACATTACGGTCAACGCAGAGACCGCGGAGGCCGCAGAGAAGAATTGTCCAATGATTTCTCCGCGTGCTCTGCGAGCTCTGCGTTCAAACGTCGCATTTTGTCACAGGCGCGTGAGCCGCGCGTGATGTCGTTCATCGTCGACGAGCTGAAGAACGGGGCGCTCGAGGTGCAGGAATACGTGCACCTGTGCGCGAGGGCGTTTCGCGCCATGGTGACGCCGCCGACGTACCGCTACGACATCATCGAGCAGTTCGACATGGTGGGCGTCTCGTCGCTCACCGTTGTCTTGTTGACCGGGTTCTTCACCGGCGCCGTGCTCGCGCTTCAGAGCGGGCTCACGCTGGATCAGTTTGGCGCGCGTCCGGTCGTGGGGCGGCTCGTCAGCGCCTCGATGATCAAAGAGCTCGGGCCGGTGCTGACCGGCCTGATGCTGACGGGCCGGGTCGGATCGGGCATTGCAGCCGAGCTCGGCTCGATGGTCGTCACCGATCAGATCAACGCGCTCCGCGCGCTCGGAACCGACCCGGTGCGCAAGCTGGTCGTCCCGCGGATGCTGGCGGGCATTGTGATGGCGCCCGTGCTGACCGTCGTGGCCGACTTCGTCGGAATTGTCGGCGGATGGATTGTCGCCAGCTTTCAGCTCCAGGTGGCGAGCGGCATCTACTGGTCGTCGATTCTCAGGGCCCTGTACATGCAGGACATCTGGATGGGGCTCATCAAGCCGTTCGCGCTCGGCTTCGTCATCGTCAGCGTCGCCTGCCACGTCGGCTTGCGCACGAGCGGCGGCACCCAGGGAGTCGGGAGGGCGACGACGGTCGCGGTCGTGACAGGATCGGTGGGCGTGATTGCGGTGGATTTCTTCATCACCCGCATATTGATCTCGTTGATGTATTGATGGCAGAGAAGTCCCGCGAACGCTCATCGGCTGCGCAGGAAGTGCTGGACGCTCCGGGCGCGCCCGTGGTCGTGTTCGATCACGTGTCGCTGGCGTTCGACGAGAAGGTCATCCTCAAGGATGTGAGCTTCACGCTGATCTCCGGCCACACGAAAATCATCCTTGGCGCGAGCGGCGCCGGCAAGTCGGTGACGCTCAAGATCATCCTCGGGTTGCTCGCGGCCGACGGCGGCGTCGTGTGGGTGAATGGCGAGCGCGTCGACCAGCTCGCTGAAGAGGACATGATGAAGGTTCGGGCCGACCTCGGGATGGTGTTTCAGGAGGGCGCCCTGTTCGATTCGCTCACCGTGCGCGAGAACGTGGGGTACCGCCTGTACGAAGAAAGCGACATGCCGCTCCCGGTGGCCGATCGCCGCGTCGAGGAGGTTCTGGGGTTCATCGGGCTCGGAGAGTTCATGGACCGGATGCCGTCGGAGCTCTCCGGCGGCCAGCGCCGCCGCGTCGCGATCGCGCGAGCCATGGCCTCGAAGCCGAAGATTCTGTTGTACGACGAGCCGACGACCGGCCTCGACCCGATTACCGCGACCACGGTCGACGACGAGATCATCAAGCTGCGCGATCTCGAGAACGTCAGCTCGATCGTGGTGACGCATCAGCTGCGCGACGCGTTCTACCTCGCCACGCACACCGCCGTGAAGGAGAACGGGACGATCCGCGTCGTGCCGGCGGATGCGCAAAAAGCGGAGCAGGCCGAGTTCATGATGCTGCGCGACGGGTTCATCGCGTTCGAGGGTGACGCCGACGAGCTGCGACACTCCGAGGACGAGTACTTGAAGAAGTTCCTGTCGTAGGAAGACGCATATGCCACGCACGCGTTCGCTCGCCTGGTCGGAGCTGAAAATCGGAGTGCTGACGATCGTGGCGATCGTGATTACCGCGCTCACCATCTTCTTGTTGACCGGGGGGCGAGGGTTCTTCTGGCAGCGCTATAACCTGAAAACGCGGTTCGCCAATGTCGCCGGACTCAAGGCCGGATCGCCTGTGCGCCTGGCGGGCGTCGAGGTCGGCTCGGTCAAGGACGTCGAGCTCGTTGGCGAGCAGGTCGACGTGACGCTCGAAGTGAACAAGAACATGCGCGACCGGATCACCAACAGCTCGACGGCCTATCTCGGGTCGGTCTCGCTGCTGGGGGAAAGCGCCGTCGACATTACGCCGTCAACCAAGGGGATGCCGATCGAGGACTGGGGCTACATTCCGCAGGGCCACGGTCCGGGTCAGCTCTCGGACGTGACCGCCAAGGCGAGCGAGGGCATTGAGGAAATCACCAAGCTTGTCCAGGACGTCCGCCGGGGACGCGGCACGGTCGGCAAACTGATGACCGACGATCAGGTGTATGCCGAGCTCCACCGGTTCGTCGCGACGGCGGGCGAAGTCGCGCGGGGCATCCGGGAGGGTCGCGGCTCGATGGGGAGGTTCGTCAACGACCCGAAAGTGGCCGACTCGCTCGAGGCTTCGCTCAGGAATCTCGAGGAGATGACGCGGCAAATCAACGCCGGGCAGGGGAGCTTCGGGAAGCTCCTCAAGGACGAGGAATTCGCGCGCTCCCTCACTGGAGCGACCGACAACCTCAGGACTCTGACCGACAGGCTGAATCGCGGCGAAGGCACGGCCGGCAAGCTCATGACCGACGCGACGCTCTTCAATCGCCTGAATTCAGTGGCGGATCGGTTCGATCAGTTGATGACCCGCTTGAACGACGGCCAGGGGACTGCCGGACAGTTGCTGAAAGATCGGCAATTGTATGAGAACATGAATGGGGCGGTCACCGATCTGCGGGCGCTCATCGTCGATATCAAAAAAGACCCGAAGAAATTCCTCAACGTGAAAGTCAGTATCTTCTAGAGCAGAGCGCCTGCGATGAACTCGGATTGGGTGGATGGCGAGCGAGCGGCAGCCTTAGCCAGGATCGGCGGTATGGGCCCAGGAGTTTCACCCGAGGCCGAGAGTCTACGCTCGAGGCCGAGGGACAGCGAAGACCGTGCCGGAGAGCGGGGGTAGGGCCCCAGAGTCTTACCCCGAGGCCGAGAGTCTACGCTCGAGGCCGAGGGACAGCGAAGTCCGTGCCGGCGAGAGGGGTGGGGCCCCAGAGTCTTACCCCGAGACCGAGAGTCTACGCTCGAGCCGAGGGACCGCGAAGTCCGTGCCGGGGAGCGGGGG
>QHWL01000054.1:7994-9198 GCA_003222555.1 Acidobacteriota bacterium
GAGCCTTACCCCGAGGCCGAGAGTCTCCGCTCGAGGCCGAGGGACGGCGAAGAGCGTGCCGGCGAGCGGGGGTGGGGCCGCAGAGTCTTACCCCGAGGCCGAGAGTCTACGCTCGAGGCCGAGGGACGGCGAAGTCCGTGCCAGGCGAGCGGGGGTGGGGCCCCGCGAGCAGTAAAAAGGAGGACCCGATGGCGAGAGATGATGGGACAGGCGCGGGAAGCGTGTTGCTGGCGTTTCTGCTCGGCGCCGTGAGTGGCGCGGCGGTGGCGTTGTTATATGCACCGGTCACCGGCCGAGAAACGCGCGAGTATCTCGGTGAGAAGGCTCGCGAAGGGCGCGATCGCGCAGCCGACGCGGCCCAGAAAGGGCGGCAGGCGATCAGCCAGGGGCGCGAGACCGTGGCCACGGCCATCGAGCGGGGCCGCGAGGCGTATCAGCAGGCGCGGTCGCGGGAGAACGCGTGAGCCCCCGAACCGACCTGTTTCTCGGGATTATTGCGGTCGCCACGCTCGTGTCGGCGATCGTGCAGGTCGGCGTGATCGTGGCTGCGGGGCTCCTGGTGCGCCGCATCAATCGGCTGGCGAATCAGGTCGAGCAGGAATTGAAGCCGCTCTTGACGCACTTGAATGCCATCGGCCGCGACGCCTCGCGCGCGGCGTCGCTGGCGGTGGCGCAGGTGGAGCGCGTCGACCGGCTGCTCGGCGATACGACCCGGAAAATCGAGCAGACGCTGAATTCCGTCCAGGCGACCATCGTCGCGCCGGCGCGCGAAGGGTTTGCGCTCCTGAGCGCCCTGCGGGCGGCGATCGAGGTTCTACGCGACAGACGGGGCCGCGCGCGTCAGCGCGGCGGCGAGGAGGAGGACGCGCTGTTCATCTAGCGATGCAGCGCCTGCGGCCAGGCCGGGGCCCCCAGCGCGGCAGCCGCGATGGGGTGGCGTGCCGAGCCGAGGAGGTGTGAATCCGAGGCGAGGCATCAGCGTCAGGTTCGCGCCGGGAGCGGGGTCCCCAACGCGGCAGCCGCGTTGGGGTGCCGGCGTGGGGCCCCGGCGCCGTTGAATAACGTGGCAGATTCCGCGTCGGTACAAAAGTGCGCCCTGGAGGTCCGGCGAGGCGGCTCGCTTCTGACGCGAAGGGAGCGCATAGGCGGCGATGGTGGCGGTAAATGCCTGACCAGCCGCAACCCGGCCCGACCAACAGGGCGT
>QHWL01000722.1:0-2022 GCA_003222555.1 Acidobacteriota bacterium
CCAACAGCAACGCGCCGCGCGCAAGTCCGGAAAGAAGAAGGGGACGAAATGACGAAGACTCGCGTCGTGGCCTTACTAAATGCTGTTCTGATCGTAACGCTTCGTGCTGCGGACCTTTCCGGAGTGTGGACGCTGGACCTGGATCCGGACTTCGGTGGTAATCAGGACTCCTTCGCGTGCGGGATCTTGCAGGAGGGTTCGAAGCTGAGCCTGAATTGCAAAGGCGGGGCGCCGATTGTCGGCGAAGTTATCGATCAACATGTGACGTGGCGAATGACGGTCGGCCCAAAGAACGAGTTTACGGCGACCCTCCGTGGCACCGTCGACAAGGATGAAAGGACGATCATCGGCACGTGGCACTTGGAAGATGACCATCCGCGAGACGGAAAATTCGCTATGAAGAAACTGAGTTCGAAGTAATTCACAGTAGCCCACAACCCGATGAACATTTAGCTGACAATGAAAAGGCCTAGTGTTCACTAGGCCTTTTCGGGTGCGACGGTTAAGATCATGAAATCAGCGCGCAGTGTAGGGTCCGGGAGGCGCGGCTCCAAGCCGGACCGGCGATCCGCTTGACCCGGGAGGGCGCGAGCAAAAAGATGCAGGGCGAGAAATTTCTCACCGCCGAGCAACTGCTGCTCACGACGCTCGTCGTCAAGCTCGCCGTCATGGCGGCGCTGGCGACCATGCTCGTGCGGTACCGGCGGTTCCGGCACATCTTGATCTTCGAGCGACGGGCCTGGCCGGACCGTCTGGCTTTCGCCCTGAGCCTCGGCATCCCGCTCGCCGCCGGCGTCGCCGCACGGCTGCTGCTACAGTACGACGCCGCCGACCTGACGCTCGAGGGCTCGTTCCTCGCCGGACTGATCGCCGGGCCGTACGCCGGCGCAACGGTCGGCGCGATCGTCGGGGTAGGTCCGCTCGGCAACCGCGAATTCATCGCACTCCCCTTCGCGGTCGGCTGCGGGTTCGCGGGCGGCGGTCTCCGCGAGCTGTGCCCGAAGGAAGCGATCTGGCACTTCTCGCCGTTTGTCTTCACGAGCCTGCCTCGGCGCGCGTGGCAGATGCTGCGGAGCTTCCAGATGGACTGGCAGGTGGTCCTGCTGCTGGCGCCCATCGCACTCGAGCTCCTCCGTCAGGGGCTCGGCGCCCGCTGGAGCGACCCTCACCGCCTGTTCTATCTGCGACCGAGCTCGCCGTGGATGATGATCGTCGTCTTGCTCGCGACGGTTCTGGCAGTGGCGACGCCGATCAAGATCTGGAACAACGCGCGGATCGAGCATCGCCTGCAGGAGCAGGAAAAGCTGCTGCTCGCGGCCAGAATCGAAGCGCTCGCCAATCAGATCAACCCCCATTTCCTGTTCAACACGCTCGCGTCCATCTCCTCGCTCGTCCGCACGCAGCCGGAGACCGCCCGGATGCTGATTATCAAGCTGTCCGGCATGTTACGCCGGCTCATGCGCAGCACCGATCACTTCGTGACGCTCCGCGAAGAGCTGGAGTCGATTGACGAGTACCTCGACATCGAGGTCGTCCGGTTCGGGCCCCAGCTCAAGGTGGACAAGCAGATCGGCGCCGGCACGCTCGACGTCATCGTTCCGAGCATGATCCTCCAGCCGCTCGTCGAGAACTCGATCAAGCACGGACTGGAGCGCAAGGTCGGCGAAGGCCGGATTACGATCAAAACGGCGCTGCGCGACGGCCACGCCATCATCGAGGTCCATGACGATGGGCTCGGGATGACCGAGGAGCGGCTGGAGCAAGCGCTCGGAGGCGGCATCGGCTTGAGCAACGTCAACGAGCGCCTGCGCACGATTTACGGCGCCGGTTGCCAGCTGAAGCTTCAGAGCGTGCCTGGCGTGGGCACGTGCGCCAGCGTGGAAATTCCCGAGCTCACGGTTCCTGAACGCGTGACGGCGTAAGATGGAGTTGCGAGCGGTCCTGGTCGACGACGAGCAGCTGGCGCGCGACGAGCTCGGCTATCTGCTCGGACAGGTCGGGGGGATCGAAGTCATCGGGCAG
>QHWL01000722.1:2042-3004 GCA_003222555.1 Acidobacteriota bacterium
CCCGACGTCGTGTTTCTCGACGTCCAGATGCCGGGTCTGACAGGCTTCGAGGTGGGGCGGCGGATGCTCGACACGCGCGTGGCGGCGCACATCATCTTCGTCACCGCCTACGACCAGCACGCGATCGAGGCGTTCGAGGTGAACGCGGTCGATTACCTGCTCAAGCCGGTGGACCCGGTGCGGCTCGAGGCGGCGGTCGAACGCGCCCGCCGGCGGGTGGCCAGCGATCGGCCGCTGAACGATCAGCTGGAAAAGATCGTTCAGCTCGTCACCGAGCGCCAGAGCCGGCGCGAGCGGCTCGCGATTAAGGTGGGGGAACGGTTCCTGCTGGTGCAGGCCGAAGAGATCGTCTACGCTTCGCTCGCCGACGACAGCATCATGGTGGTCACCGGCCAGCATGCGGGGACGTCGAACTACCGAACGCTCGATGAGCTGCAGGCGCGCCTCGACCCGAGCGTATTCTGGCGCGTGCATCGATCGCATCTGGTGAACATCAACAAGATCAAGGAGATCGTGCCTTGGTTCAGCCGGAACTACATCCTGAAGATGAAGGACGACAAGTCGACGGAAATCCCGGTGAGTCGCACACAGACACGGCGGCTGCGGGAGTACCTGAAGCTCTGACACCCGAGACCTCGGTCGTGCCGCTGACACTGGCGGTCGATCCTGGGTCGGCTTGGGTCGAGGCGCCCGCCGCCGCCGCTTCGGCGACGCCGGCGGACCTGCGGCTGACGAGCCCCGGAATTCGCTTGGCCCAGGTGAAGGAAGAGCTGATCGCCTGGGTGAAGACGCTCGTGTCGGCGGCGGTCTACGCGATTCTGATCGTCACGTTTGGATTCCAGGTCGCGCGCGTCGAGGGGCAAAGCATGGCGCCGACGCTCGAAGATCAGGATCGGCTCATCGTCAACAAGCTGGTGTACCGCATCGGGGAGCCGCGCCGCGGCGACATCGTCATGTTGTAC
>QHWL01000733.1 GCA_003222555.1 Acidobacteriota bacterium
CAGGCTGCGCACGTGGATGCGGCCGTGCCCCGGCGGCACGTCGGCGTCTCGCCGCAGGTCGATCGTCACTCCCGATATGGGCCGTCCCACCGTGGACACATCGTCCAGATTGTCGTCGCTGTCGAAAGCGATACCGCCCGCTTCGCTCGTGCCGTAGAAGGAATGGATCTTCAGTCCAAAACGCTCGTGGAAGCCCCGGACGGTCTCGAGCTCGAGGCGGGCGCCCGACGAAACGAGCAGCGTGAGTGTCGGCGGCCAGCCGCCGACCGGCGGATGCGCCAGGTAGTGGTGGTACATGAACGGCACGCCTTGAAACACGCGCGCTCCATACTGCCGGGCGTCCGCGGTCAGCTGCTGTGGCACGAACGATTCGCGGAGCACGATTGGCGTCCCCTGGACGAGCAGCGGCATCACGAGGTTCCCGAACCCGTACGCATGCGAGAGCGGAATGGCGGCGAGCTGAACGTCGGCGGCGGTGATACCCATCGCGGACATGATCTGTTCGGTGTCGGCCAGGAGCTGCACCTCCGTCGTGAGCACCGCCTTGGGCAGGCCGGTCGATCCGGACGTCAGCTTGAGGAGCGCCGCGCCGCGGTAGGACGGCTGGGGGCACGCGTTCCGGGAAAGCACCGAGAGCTCGTGATCGAGCGACCGGGTGCTCGATCCGTCGGCCATGCTCGCCGGCATCACGACGGCCGACGCGTGGAACCGCTCGGCAAGCTCGAGAACCTCGGCGATCGGCGTCCCGATGTCGACCGGGAGGACCGGGGCGCCGATGGTCCAGCATGCGAGCAAAAGAGGAATCGTGCCGGCCCGATTGCCGCTCGCAGACACCACCAGATCGCCTGCCTCGACGCCAATGGAAGCGAGCACATGCTGATACTGCTGACAGCCGTCGTCGAGGTCGGATGCCGTGAGCGTTCGGTTAGTGGTCGGCAGATAGATGAGGGGTCGCTGAGGATCGCCGCGGCGGACGTCGGCGAACCGATCGACGATGGCCTTCACGAGCCGGAAAGTATACTGTAGCCCCGCGATGACATGGCTCGATCGACTTCCCCATCATCCACCGATGCGGCTGCTGGATGCTGTAACCGACGTCTCACCCGGTTTGAGCGCGGTCGGCCGACGCACCGCGGCTGCCGACGACTTCTATTTTCAGGGCCACTTTCCGGGGAGGCCCGTGGTGCCCGCCGTGATTCTGGTGGAGATGCTGGCGCAGACCGGCGGCATCGCCGTAGCCAGCGCGCTCGACGAGACAACACCGGTGGCGCTGCGCGTCGCGGGAATCGGGCCCTGCAAGTTCCCCGCGGCGGCCGGCCCCGGAGAAGTCCTCGAGGCGCGGGCGCGCGTCGTGGGCAGGCTGGGACGTCTCATCAAGATCGAAGGCGAGGTCACCGCGGACGGCCGGCTCGTCGGGTCCGGAAGCCTGACGCTGGCCGGCTAGAGCGCCTGTGAAAAAATGCACGTTAAACGCAGAGCTCGCAGAGCACGCCGAGAAATCCCTAGGCATTTCTTCTCTGCGGCCTCCGCGGGCTCTGCGTTGAACGTGTGTACAGCACAATGAACGTGATGCGCGCGTCCGTTCGCCGGTTGTTTTACGGCCTTCGCACCGAGGGTGCGGGCGCTGGCCGCGAAGCCACCGCCATCGGCGTCGGCGTCTTCATCGGGTGTCTGCCGTTCTACGGCTTCCACCTGCTGCTGTGCTGGATCGCCGGCAGGCTGTTCGGACTGAACCGCTTGAAGGTCTACCTCGCCGCGAACATCTCGAATCCGCTGATCGCGCCCATACTCGTCTTCACCGAACTACAGGCCGGCGCCTGGCTCCGGCGCGGGGCTTTCCACGCGATGACGCTGCAGACCGCGAAGACAACGGACCTGTCCGTTTTCGGGCTCGACATTCTCACCGGCAGCCTGACGCTCGGCGCGACGCTCGGCGCGGCGCTCGCCCTGGTGACGTACCTCTCGACGCAGGGAACTGCCGACGAT
>QHWL01000734.1 GCA_003222555.1 Acidobacteriota bacterium
AGGACCATGTTGTCGTTGAAATAGCCGCCGAGTGCAGTCTGACCTTCGTCCGGCTGGATGTTTTGACCGGCGACCGGCGGCTGGCCCCGAGCGCCGCCACGGCCCCGAGCGCCAGGCGGCGTGCCGCGGCCGTTGCCGCCAATCCAGACGTTACCCTTGTAGTCGACGGTGACGCCGTGGTTCGACTCCGGCCACTCGTAGCCTTCGCCAGGGCCGCCCCAATGTCTGAGGAGGTTGCCCGCCGCATCGAACTCGAGAATCGGCGGAGCCGGCGCGCAGCACTGAGCGATGGGCGGGTTCGTGGTCGCGTGCACTTCGTTGGGTTCGAGCGAACCCGCGCGGTGAATAATCCAGACATTGTCCTGAGCATCCACCGATACACCGATGGTCTGGCCGAGAATCCACTTGTTCGGCAGCGGCTTCGGCCAGAACGGGTCGACTTCGAACCTCGGCGCCTGTACACTGGCGGCCTCGACAGCGGCTCTCTTTTCGAGCACGGCGGACCCGACGCCGAGCGCGGCGAGGAGAGCCACAAAGGCGACGGCGACATAGACATTACGCTTCATTTCTCTTTACCTCCATTTCGAATCCCAGTCTTCCAGCCCCCCGTAGTGTCCGCCTTCCGAGCCTGTGAAGAAACCGTTAACCGCCGAGACCGCCGAGACCGCAGAGAAGAAAACGCTAAGAATTCTCGGCGTGCTCTGCGTGCTCTGCGGTAAAACCGCGCATTTTTTCAAAAGTCAGCATCAAGTGTCCGGCCAGCCGTCCTAGAGCCGACCGGGCTTAGCCCATCTCACTCAGCGATCTCCCGAAGTACACGCCGGCGGCGGTCTGGTCGTCCCACCCAACGTTGCAATGCGCCACCGACCATCTCTGCACCTTGCGGGGTTCGAGCACCGGCTTGCCGAGCGCCGGCGTCGAGAGGCAGTAGCTCCCTTCGTGAGTCCCGAGCCAGATCAGATTTCGGTCCCATTCCACGAAGACGTCTTCCGACGTTCCACGCCACCAGCTCTCGTACTTGTCGATTTCTCCGTCGCGCGGCGGAACGAACCACGCGACTTCCTTCGGGGCGAGCGGATTGGAGAGGTCGAACACGCGTATGCCGGCGTTGAACCACGTGATCGCCATGATTTCGGGGTGTGCCGCGCCAGGCGCCAGCCAGCATTGGGTGTTGTGCGACCCGAAGCGGCCCCGCGCGAAGCAGAAGTCGGAGTAGGGGGCGTCGGGCGGCGCGACGGGACGAGGGAAAAAGCCGATGATCCTCGGATTCCGCGGGTCCTTCACGTCGACGACGTACGGAATTTTGTAAGGCTCCCGGCAATCCGCCTGGATCGTCTCAGGAATCCCGATGACGATGTTCTGAAGTCGCGGATGAGCGGCATCGGCGATGACGGGGTGGCACGTATGGAACGGGATGCCACCGATTGTCTCGTATTCGTACCGCACTTTCCCGTACGGCTTGGGCTTGGTGATGTCCGTCAAGTCCATCACATACATTCCGAAGGCGCCAAAGCCTCCGTACCCGACGGTTCCTCCGTCTTCAACCCGCTTCGGGACAGTGAGGGCGCCGTGACTCGACGTCCAGGAGGACTCATCTCCTGCGAACGTGAATTTCTTGTACTCGTCTTCTTCGCCCCGGCGCTGTCCGGGCACCCACCACCGAGACACCTCCTTGACGTGGGCCGGATCCGACATGTCGACGATCATGAGCCCGTGGCTCATCGGGCGCTGGGCGTTCTCCATACGCAGCTGGTCGTCCCAGGCGCATTCGAGGTACGCGTATTTCCCGCCGTCGTAGAAGTTCATGTGCGTGCCCATGCCCTTCTCGCCGGTACTGAATTCCTGGAGCAGGTTGGGCTTGGCGGGATCGGTGACGTCCCACGTGCGGATGCCCCTGAGCCCCTTGAAGTTGATGGTCCTGTCGCGCAGCTCCTTGTCGTACTGCCCGTACGGAAATTCCGGCGTGGCTGAGGTGAGCGGCGCCGCCGCCGAGGACATCGCAATCCACTTCCTGAGCTTCGTGTTGTAGACGACGGCTCCTCCGGCCCCCCGTCTCTCGGTCTTCACGACGACCGGATTCTTGGCGTCACTGATGTCGATCCAGCCCCCGCTTCCCGGCAGCATTCGCTGCCTGCCCTTCGCCCACATCGCCATCAGCGGCTCGCCGCCGTTGATCGACGCTCCTGGCAAATGCGCGTGAATGTCCATGTTGTGGATGTACTGCTTCCGGTCGAGATAGTTCAGCGCGCCGGGCGGAAGGCGGAACGGCACCTTGCCGCCGCCGGGCGTGAGTCCCGTCACCTGGGCGCCTGCGTCCAAGACGCCGCTGAGGCTTGCGCCCGCCGCGGCGAACGCGGCACCCGCTGCGTTCTTGAGAAGGGCTCGTCTGCTGATCGACATGCCTCACCTCACCATAATGTCAGGAAGGACAGGCAGGATTATGCCATGACTGGCTCGGGCTCCAGACATCCCGGGTTCTGGACGCGGCGTCACGTCTAGCGGCGTCGGCAAGCTCCGTCATTCCACTTGACCTCGCGCCCTGACGATGGCATCGTCGTCGTCGGGAGGTCAAGAAAGGGTGATGCAGGAATGGAGTCCAATACTGCGCCGACCGCGCTGCGAGAGCGGCTGGGCTCAGAGGCGACGCACGACCTGGTTCGAATGTTCGACGCGGCACGAGCCGAGTGGACCGCCGAAGTGGTGAGCCTGTCGCTGGAACACTTCGAGCGCCGGCTGGTCGAGGAGCTGGCTGGTTTGCAAATC
>QHWL01000725.1 GCA_003222555.1 Acidobacteriota bacterium
GCGGCATCAGGCCGGTTCGATCGCGCAGTGGAGATCGCCGATGCCGCGCTCCGCCTGGCCCCACCTGGGCCGCTGGCCGCCGAGATACGCAGCCGGAGGGAGGCGTACCGCCGCAGCCTGAAGCCTCGCCCCCGAGCGGCTGATCCAAAACCCTGAATTCTTGGAGCATTCGCCGGAAACGTCGCTCGAATTGGCCCTGAAAAATCTGAAAAATCCTTGACTCTACCAGCCCCGCGGCGTTAGAAGTATGTTCGAATTTTCGGCGTTCTTCGTGCGGCGCGCGCCTTTCTTCGTCGGATCAGACTTGTCGGGCGGGTACCGATTTGGGCCCATTAGATGACCGTTTAGGGAGGTAAGGGCATGACAAGTAGAGGAATGGCAGCGGCGATCTTCATCGCGCTGGGGGCCCTGGTGCTGCCCACGGCAGCCCGCGCGCAGAGCACGATCGCCGGCGTCGTCAAGGACGCGTCCGGCGCCGTCTTGCCGGGTGTGATCGTGGAGGCGTCGAGCGACGTCCTCATCGAGAAAACACGATCGGTCACCACCGATACCGTCGGCCAATACAAGATTGTAGACCTGCGCCCCGGCGTCTACGTCGTCACCTTCACGCTCACCGGCTTTCAAACGTTCAGGCGGGACGGGATCGAGCTGCCTTCGAGCTTCACTGCGACCGTCAACGCCGACCTCAAGGTTGGAGCGCTAGAGGAGACCGTGACCGTGACGGGCGACACGCCCATCGTGGACATCCAGACTACGGTCCACACCCAGGTGCTCAGCCGAGACGTGCTCGACGCGCTGCCGACCGGGCGGACTATCCAGGGCGTCGGTCAGCTTGTCGTCGGCATCGGTTTGAACGTCCCTGACGTCGGCGGGTCGAGGGCCATGCAGCAGACCTACATGTCGACACATGGGATGGATGCCTCGAACAACACGGTCATGGTGGACGGGCTGATGGTGAACGGCCTTCAGTCCGACGGGCAAGTGCAAAGCTACTTCAACGACGCGATGAACCAGGAAGTCAGCTATCAGACGAGCGGCATCGGCGCCGACACATCGGCAGGCGGCGTACGCCTGAACATGATCCCGAAAGAAGGCGGCAACAGATTCAGCGGCTCGTTCTACTCGTCATGGCGAGATGGCAAATGGCAGGCCGACAATTTCACGCAGGATCTGAAGGACCGGGGGCTCCCGAACAACAGCGCCATCGACCGGATTTACGATTTCAACGTTTCGGAAGGCGGGCCGGTCTTGCGCGACAGGTTGTGGTTCTTCGGCACGGCGCGCCAGTGGTCGGTGAACGCTCCCATTGCCGGTACCTTCGTGAGCGACGGGACTCCAAGCGGTTTTGCCGCCTGCCTGAAAGCGCCCGCGAGCTGCAAACAGGGGATTGATGACCAGAAAATCAAGAGCGCTCTGGCTCGCTTGACATGGCAGGTGAGCCCGCGCAACAAGGTCTCGGCCTACTGGGACGAAATCGACAAGTTCCGGGGTCACGCCATGACCGCGGGCGACGACTACGACACGGCGTCCGTCCTCTGGAATTCGCCGGCTTACCACACGGCGTCGGCCAAGTGGACGTCCACGGTCAGCAACAAGTTGCTCATCGAGGGCGGCTATTCGAACAACACGGAAGACTACACCAACGAGTATCAACCCGGGCTGGCGCAAGCACGCGGCACGGCCGCTTGGTACGCCGGCGCGTCGCGCCGCGATCTCGATCTGATCTCCACCACAAGCGTGCCGCTGATTGCCAACGTCAGCACCCAGAGCCCGCTGCGATACAACGTTCAGGGGTCGGCTTCGTACGTGACCGGCTCGCACAACATGAAGGTCGGTCTCCAGCGGACGTGGGGGCATTTCGGTCACACCAGGGACGTCAATGCCGACCTCGTGCAGCAGTATCGGAGTGGCAGCACCGGCATTCCCTTCACCGTGCCCAACTCAGTCCTGGTCTATAACACTCCGTACGTGCAGCAGGAGCTTCTGAACTACGACCTCGGCATCTACGGGCAGGACCAGTGGACCTTGAAGCGGCTGACGGTCAACGCCGGCCTGCGGTGGGAATTCGTCAACGCCGAAGTGCCGCCGCAGACATCCCCCGCGGGCCGCTTCGTGGACGCCCGGCAGTTTGCGGCCACACCGAACGTTCCGAACTGGAGCGACCCGGCGCCGCGGTTCGGCCTCGCGTACGATCTGTTCGGGACCGGGAAGACCGCCGTCAAGTTTTCTCTGAACCGGTACAACGCGTCCAGAACGACGGGGGACGCGAACTCAGGAGCCCAACGATACAACCCGCTTGCTGCTGCCTCGTTCACGCTCCCGTGGACCGATCTGAATCACGACGACATCGCGCAGGGCGAGCGGGGTTGCG
>QHWL01000006.1:0-542 GCA_003222555.1 Acidobacteriota bacterium
TACCTCGTGTCAACTGGGGGTGTTGCGGGGGTTCCAGCGAGTCTCCAAGGGCCGTTTGGCTTCTCAAACACCCCGCCTATCGAGATTAGCAACTTCGATACGACGAAGCAGGGGTTCGTCCAACTCGACTACAACCACGTGTTCAGCGCGGCCGGATCTCACCTCCTCAAAGGAGGATGGGGCCTCCGCCGTTCGGTGAATGCCGTCGACAACAGCTATCCGGGCGGGTACGTGTACATCTTCTGGGGTCAGCTTTTCAGAAGCACGTTTTCCGGTCAAACCGGCACCGGGACGTACGGCTACTACCAGGTGAACGACTTCGGCACGAGGGGCGCGGTGCATGCAAACATCCAGAACCTCTACGTGCAGGACACGTGGACAGTCGCGCCCAGGTTGACGCTCAATCTCGGCGTGCGGACGGAGAACGAGAAGATTCCGACCTTCCGTCCCGACATTGCTCAGTACGCGTTTCAGTTTGGGTTCGGCGACAAGATTGCACCGCGCCTGGGCGCCAGCTTCGACGTGAAAGGCGACGGCAGAAT
>QHWL01000006.1:566-1521 GCA_003222555.1 Acidobacteriota bacterium
TGCGAGCTGGGGTCGGTACTACGACTGGACCAAGTACGCCATCGCCCGAGGCTCGTTCGGGGGCGATCTCTGGCACCAGTACTACCGCGCTCTCGACACGCTCGACCTTGGCAGCCTGAGCCTCACCAACATGCCGGGTCGAGACTTGTGGGGCGGCCCCACAGGCTTCTTCGACTTGCGCTCTACGTCAATCAACAACACGGATCCGCACATCAAGCCAATGTATCAGGACAGTTTCAATGCCGGCGTGGACAATCAGATCAATGCGACCACCATGTTCGGGGTTCACTACGTCCACAACAATCTTGCCCGCACCATCGAGGACATGGGATCGCTGGTCAACGGCAACAGCGTCTACGTGATTGGAAATCCGGGCGAAGGGCAAAATACTATTACACCTGCGTCATATCCCGCAGCTACAGCGAATTTCCAGACGCCGAAGCCGAAGCGGCAGGATGACGCGCTCGAGTTGACGCTCGACCGCCGGTTCGCGAAGAACTGGTTCGGCAGCGTGAACTACACGTACAGCCGACTTTATGGGAATTACGCGGGGACGGCGAATTCAGACGAGATCGACACACCGACGACCGGCGTCAGCGCCCGGACCGCGCAGCAGCAAGCCGGCAGCATCGCGCGTCCGGGCAGCAATTCGCACACTGCCTGGGACATCGACGAGATTCTGTGGGACGCTCATGGCAATCTCGATGTCCTGGGGCGTCTTGCAACCGATCGCCCGCACGTTGTGAAGGTCTACGGCGCGTATCAGGTCGCGTTTGGAACCCAGTTTGGCGTGTTCTTCTACGGCGGCAGCGGGACGCCGGTAAGCACGCGGGTGATCGGACAGAATTTGTACGCGCCGTTGGTGAACGGCCGTGGTGACATGGGCCGAACGCCGGTGCTCACCCGGACCGACCTGCTCGTGTCTCACGAGTTCCCGATGATGCAGCGACGGAGG
>QHWL01000006.1:1546-9399 GCA_003222555.1 Acidobacteriota bacterium
TCCGCGACGCACATCTTCAACTTCCTCAACAAAGGAGCCCCGGCCGGGAGCCGTACGATCTCCGCAGACGCCGTCGCCTTCTCGAACGTGAATCTCGCGAAGGGTTACGATTACAACGCCCTGATTCGGGCGACCGCAGAAGGTGCGAATGCGTACGATCCGCGGTACGGGAAGCCGGACCTTTTCCAGCCCGGACTCCACGGGCAGTTCAGCGTGAAATTCTTGTTCTAATCGGCTCGTCGACGGCGCTTCGCTGAAAAAGGGGGAGCCATTGTGGCCCCGCTTTTACCAGAACCAGGGTCAATGGACGCGACGCCCTCGGCATTCCGAGGAGACTCGGCTGGATCGCGCTTGCCGCTGCGGCGCTCGCAGCTTTTGTCGTTGTGCTTGGCAGAGGCGTGCAGTTTTAGGAAACTGGTGATCCCATTTTGTGAGGTAAGCAATAGCACCCGTAGGGGATTGGAGATACCATTGGTCTGCTGCCCCACAAGCCACGCGAGACAGAGGACGTTTACGGCCGGCCGTACGCGCCGAGCGAAACCTCAGCGTCCGACTCTGGTCAAACTGCCGCGTTCCGCGGCGTGCGGCAACTTGACGCGTGTCGCTTGTTTCATCGGTACGGAGACCGTTTGATGTCGAATTTCAAGTGGCCGCTCGCCGCCTGTCTCTTGCTGCTCTTGTGCTCAACCTTCTCGAGTTCCGTCCTTGCTCAAACGACGACAGCGGTACTGGAGGGGACGGCGACCGATACTACCGGCGCGCTACTGCGGGGCGTGACCGTCCAGGCGAAGGGCGATACCGCCGACCGCACCGTCGTGACCGACTCACGAGGGTTTTATCGCGTGGCCGCCCTGCCGGCTGGTCTGTATTCGCTCACGGCCGCGTTGAGTGGTTTCCAGACCACCATACTCAAAGACATCGTGCTTCCCGTGGATCGAACCGTCGCGCTCGACGTGCGGATGGATGTCGCCAGCCGCGCCGAGGCCGTCACGGTCGTGGCCGCGGCGCCATCGCTCGACACCACGACTTCGTCGACCAGTGCGATCGTTGACGCGAGGACGATTGACTCAATCCCGTTGAACGGCCGCAACTATCTCGATTTGATGCTCTTGCTGCCGGGCGTGGCGGTGAACGAATCTGCCCCGTCGAGTCTGTCGAGTCGGGACACGCGGGGAAGCGTTTTTGGAGAGCGCGCCGGCAATACCGCGTTCCTGATTGACGGCGTCGAGAACACGGACGACTTTCATGGCGGTGTCTTTCAGGCCTTTACCCAGGACGCCGTCCAGGAATTCGAAGTCATCGAGGCCGGGTACAAGGCCGAGTTCGGCCGCGGCTCAGGCGGAATCGTCAACGTGTTGACGAAGAACGGCGGCTCTACCATCTCGGGTTCAGGGTTCTTCTTCTTGCGCAACGACGCACTGGATGCTTCGAGCGTGGCAGGCGCCAAGCCGCCCGCGCTATCGCGCTACAACTGGGGAGCGACGATCGGAGGGCCTGTCACCACGGATCGCTCCTGGTTTTTCGGCTCGCTCGAGCAGGTGAGGGAGACACGACAGGCGCTCTTCCCTCCCAATATCCCAGATACCTTGAAGGCGAGCGAAGACTTTTCGCGCACTCCCGAGACGATTAACTATCGCACCTTCGGCAAGTACAACCGGCGCGTGACCCCGAGCCAGGATTTCAGAGGCGAACTGAGCTGGACGCGCCTCGACCTGCACAATGAGCTGGCCAGCGCGCTGGCTCTTCCCAGCGCCAGCACCAACAACATGACCAACACGGTGTTCGGCACCGTGGCCTTGACGTCGATCTTCAGTCCCCAGGTGCTGCTCGAAAGCACGTTTGGCGTCCGGGGACAGAACTTCGGTCAAAACCAGCAGGCAGCCCTCGACCGAACCTTCAACCTCACGTTTGCCGACGACGGCAGCGGGTTCGATTTCGGTCCGCCGATCGGCAGCGTTCAGACGCTTTCCCAGCGCTATTACACGGTGCGAGAAGTCCTGAGCACGTTTCGCAGCCGGCACTCGGCGAAGACGGGACTCGAGGTGATGAGAACGACCGTCGACGGCGTCAACGGGCAAGGGCTCCTTGACGTGATCTATACGACCCGGCCGTCGTTTCAGCTATACGGCCTGGACTCGTTCCAGATTCCGCAGGGGATCACCTTCGTAAATCCCGGCGACAATCAGACCAGGCTTCGCAATAACGGACTCAGCGTATTCGGGCAGGATGACTGGCGCGTCTCGAACCGGGTCACCCTGAACCTGGGGCTCCGCTACGATTACGACTCGCAATTCGGCGATGCCAACAACCTGGCGCCCCGCCTCGGGGCGGTCTGGACGCCGGACGACAAGACCGCCGTTCGGGCGAACTGGGGCATTTTTTACGATCGATATCGGCTGGGCGTGGCCCAGGCCGTGCCCGAGCTTGGCGGCTTCAACGGGAGAATAAACGTCGAGACGGACTATCCCCGGCTCGCGCTGGATGCGATTTCGCGCCCTCCGGGCAGCCTTGGGCGAATGGCCCGTACGTTGGGCCCGGCCTTCCTGAACACGGCCCTCGGCATTCCCGCCGGGACGCTAGTGACGGCCAACAACGTGCAGTCGCTCACGGGGATGACGCCGGCTCAATTCCTGACAACTGTGAACGGATTCCTCACCGGATTGGGGCTGCCGTTCGTCCCCGTCGATTTCTCGCCCTGGACGGGATATCTGCGCCAGAACCTGAGCACGAACTATCGCGATCAGATTACGGTCGCCAGACCGTTCAAAACGCCGTACAACAACACCGTGACGGTCGGCATTCAGAGGCAGCTCGCGCCCAGCTTCTCGGCCGGTGCGACTTACATCCACCGCAAGATCGAGAATATTCTCGGGGTCCGCATTCCCAATCTCGCCCGGGCATCTCGGGACGTCGGTGTGGCGGTGACGACCGACGGCGGTCCTGTCATCCGGAGCTATGGTCCGTTCTACGACGGCAGGTATGACGGCCTCGTCGTGACGGCCGACAAGCGGTTCGGACGGCGCTACCAGGTTCAGGCCAACTACGTGTACGCGCGGAGCACGGATGACTTGCTCAACTCGAATTTGGGGCTGGGGATCGCGGCCCAGGGTGGCGGCGCCCTCCCGACCGACAACCTCAATCTCGAGTTCGATCGGGGCAACTCCGATCTGTTCGTGCCGCACGCGTTCGTGGCGTCCGGCATGGTGTCGCTGCCGCTCAATGTGTGGATCAGCGGAGTGGTCCGGGCCACGAGCGGCGTTTTCTTTTCGGCCGCCGGCGCCTCGATTGACTATGACGGGGATGGCATCTCGTCGACGCGGCCGCGCGATACAACACGGAACCAGTTCCGCGGGTCGGCGACCACCAATGTCGACCTGCGCGTCGAGAAGCGCTTTACGATCGGGCGGTACACGGCGGCGGGGCTGGTGGAGGCGTTCAATATCACAAACGCCATCAATCCGAAGTTGATCGATAACTTCTACCAGAACGGCGCGCCCGGTCCGAACTTCGGCGCAGTGAAGGTGCCGTTGTCAGGGCGAGAGGCACAGATCGGCCTTCGGTTGCGGTTCTGACGGGAGGACGTTTCACCTATTTCACGAAGGCACGAAGCGGCACGAAGAACACGAAATGCTTTTGTACAAAATCATTCTTCGTGATCTTCGGGGTTCTTCGTGCCTTCGTGACAACCCGCTAGCGCCGCCCCGCTGCCCTTGACTCGCCGAACGCGCGCCGTGCTTCCGCGCGGACGGCATCGGCCTGTTGTCGGTTGCCGAACGCCGTCAACAGGCGCGCGGCAAGGGCGTAGGCGTCGGGCGTCGGCGTCATCCGCATCAGGTCGGCGATAACCCGGGTGGCATCGTCGGGGCGGCCCGTCGTGTGATAGAGCGTGGCCAGGCCAGCCAGTGCGCGCGTGTTCTGCGGAAAATTGTGAAGCTCCTCGAGGAACTGCGCTTCGGCTTCCGGAAACCGCTCGAGCCGGGCCAGGGTGTCGCCAGCGTAGAAATGCAAATCGGGAATCTGCCGCCCTTTGGATTGACGGAGTTCCGCATTCGCCTGCTCGAAGAACGGCAGGGCGTCGGCGTATCGGGCCTGGTCGTACAAGAGGCGCGCGTCGATGTAGGCGGGCATCGGCAGGGCCGGGTCGGCCTGGTGCGCGAGCTCGGCTTCGTCGCGCGCGACGGCGGGCTCGTGCCGTGTCAAGGCGATGTTCGCGAGCACTTCGTGCGCCGATGCACGCAATCGTCCGTCGTGCTCGTCCGCCACGCTCGCGGCCAGCTCCGCGTACCGGCGCGCCTCCTCCACCTTGCGAACCTTGAGCAGCGCGTTTGCCGCGGCGATGTAGCCGTTGGCGTCCGACGGTCTCAGCTCGATGAAATGTTTGTACGCGTCGATCGCCTGGTTCCACCGATCGGCGCGGATGGCGAAGACGGCAAGCTGGTCCCAGACGCCGGCGAGTTCGGGCTCGTTGCGAAGAATCTGGCGTAGGAGGCCAACGGCCTGCGGCCACTTGTGCACGCCTGCCAGGTCGACGGCGGAGCGGTACCGCTCGACAATCTCGCGCTTGTCTTTCGGATCAGGCAGCTGGCTGCCCGGATCGGTCACGACGTCGGTCAGACCGCTGACGTAGCCGAGCGTCTGGAGGCGCTCGCGTGCGTCGGCCGACGGACTGCCTGGCGACCCCATCGGCGTGTCCCCCACGAGCCGTTCGAGCACGCTCCGTAACGCCTGTCGCGCATCGTCTGCTTTGCCGGGATCTTCCGCGAGGTTCTCCTGTTCTCCGGGATCGCGCTGCAGATCGTACAGCTCTTCGCGCGGCGCCCTGATGTAGTGGTAGCGGCCGTCAGAGAGAGAGGTCAGCTCGCTCCAACCGAAATGATAGCGGGCGTAGAGCGCCTCGGAATAGATCGTCCGGTCCTGCAAACGGCCGGTCCCGTCGAGAAGCGGCTTCAGCGATCGACCGCGGAGATTGCCCGGGACTGGCGCCCTGACGAGATCCAGCACGGTCGGGACCAGGTCGAGATGCTGCACCAGATCGCTGACGCGCCGTCCCGCGCCCGTGGCTCCGGCCTGCTTGATGATGAGCGGCACGTGGACCGCTTCCTCGTACACGAACAGCCCATGTTCCTGCTCGCCGTGATCTCCCAGGCCTTCGCCGTGGTCTGACAGCAGCACGATCGTGGAGCGGTCGTAAAGCTGGTGCGTCTTGAGATATCGGACCAGGCGGCCGACGATCTCGTCCGCGTATGCGATCTGGGCATCGTAGGGGGCGAATTCGGCGAATCGGACGGCCGGGGCGTAGGGTTTGTGCGGCTCGTACAGATGCAGGAACAGGAACGCGCGCGAAGAGCCGAGGCTGTCGAGCCAATGTTCGGCGATGACTTCCGAGTCGGAGCCGTCGCGCTTCACCTGGCCGACCAACCGCTCGGGCGAGCTCGGGGGCATCTCCCCGTCGAAGAAGTCGAACCCCTGGCTGATGCCGGTTTCCTTGCGCAGCACGTACGCCGACACGATGCCGCCAGTCGCATAGCCGCGTTCGCGCAGCATCTGCGGCAGCACGCGTTCGCTCGCCTTGATGACGAACCCGAGATTGTCGCGCACGCCTGTCTCGAAGGGCAGCCGTCCCGACAGTAACGACGCGTGTGCGGGCAGGGTTTGTGGCGAGTGTGAATAGGCGCGCTCGAACACGACTCCGTCGTGCGCCAGCGCGTCAATGGCGGGTGTGCGTACCTTCCGGTATCCGTACACCGGCAAATGGTCGGCCCTGAGCGTATCGATCGAGATGACGACGATCGGACCGTTGACCGGCGCCGACGCGCGCGCGTAGCGCCATCCGCCGACGGCCGCAAGCCCCGTCCCGAGGGCGGCGAGAATCAGGATGAAGGTGAAACGAAGCGGACGGGCCACAAAGACCTAGAACTCGCACCCTGGGATTACTTCTTGAGCTGATCGACCAACGCCTGCGACTGCACGGCTTCCGGCGATATCGGATCGACGGCCACGACTTTCTCGAAGTACTGAATCGCGCCCGTCTTGTTCCCGTGGTCGAGCGCAGCCTTGCCGAGAGCGAACACCGGCTTCCCCCAATAGGGGTCCATTTCTGCGGCGCGTTCGTACGCCTTCGTCGCATCGTCGTTCTTGCCCCTGGCCGATTTCACCTCTCCGAGGTTGTAGAACACCTCCCTCGTCGCGTTGGCGGCGCGGGCGGCCTCGTCCAAAGCCTTCTCGGCGGCCTCGATGTCGCCTTTCTCGAGGTTCGTCATCCCGATGCCGATTTTCGCCTTGTCGCTGCCGGGATCGATCCTGAGCAACGCCTCGTACGCGCCGATCGCTTGATCGTAGACGGGTCTCGCGTCGGCTTTGCGATCCTGGGCGCTCAAGTCGTCCGCCTTGTTCCGATAGGCCTGGGCGATCTGCAGATTGATGACGCTCAGCGCCGGCGCCTTCGTCAGGATGGCTTGATACTTTTGAATCGCGTCGTCCCATCGCTTCGAGTTGTACAGCTGATCGGCTTCTTGAAGATCCGTCTGGAGATCTTTGGCGGCCAGGCCGCCGATGGCACTAGGCGGCGGTAGAGGCTTCTTTTGCAGCGTGAAGGTGAGCGCCGGCGCCCCGGCCGCCCGCACCTGCAACCGGCCGGACTCGGTCTCGAAGCCCGGCGCCCTTGCGACCAGAGTCCAGAAGCCGGAGCGCAGACCGATCATCGCGAAACGGCCCTTGTCGTCGGTCGTCGCGGTGAGGCTTTTGGGCGACGCGTCAGGATTTTCAGCCGCGACGGTCGCGCCCTTGATCGGCTGCCCTCGCTCGTCTCTGACCACGCCGACGATGCGGCCGATCTGGGCGGCGACGGGGCCCGCCAGCACCGCAATGAGCACCGCGACAAGCGCACTGCGAAAAATGTCATGGCGATGACGCACGGTCCAGTATAGCTGGGATTGGGATTCGGGATTGGGGATTTGGGATTTGAACGAGTTCGGGACGAATCCCGAATCCCAAATCCCGAATCCCAAGCCCCGGCCTTACAGCAGCCAGGTGGGTTGGTACAAGAGAACGTAGACGAGCACTCCGGTGACCGACACGTAGAGCCAGATTGGAAACGTCCAACGCGCGATGCGCACGTGCTGTGGAAATCGGCCTTTCAATCCTCGCGTGGCCGTAATGAGCGCGAGCGGAAGCACGCTGGCCGCCAGCGTCACGTGCGTGATGAGGATCGTGAAATAGATGGGTCGCACTACTCCCTGCCGCGTGAAGCGTACCGATCCGACCTGGGCGTGATAGACGATGTAGCAGACGAGGAAGAGCGCGGAGGTCGTGAGCGCTGCAAGCATGCACGCACGATGCTGGGCGATGCGCCTCGTGCGGACGAGGGCGTATCCCGAGGCGAGAAATACCGTCGAGAGCGCGTTGAGGCTCGCGTTGATGGCGGGGAGGTCGTGGATAGTCACGGTTGGCAGCGCACCACGCTCAGCTGGCAGGGACGTCGATGGCCGACAGTTATACCTTGCTGCAAATCATCGCGATCCAGATGAGCGGCAGGTAGATGATGGACCCGACAAACAGCTGGCGCGCCGCGCTGTCGCTGCGCGTCGCCGCGAATCGCACCGCCAGCCACAACAGCGTGGAGCCCAGCACGACCGCAATGGCGGGATACATCCACCCGCTCATTCCGACCAGCGCCGGTACCACACTGGCCGGCAATAGCACGGCGGCGTAAATCACCGCCTGGCGTCCTGTGCGCCGGCCGTCTGGTTCGATCACGGGCAGCATCGGGAAGCCGGCCTTGCTGTAGTCGTCTCGGTACAACCATGCGATGGCCATGAAGTGCGGAATCTGCCACAGGAAGACCATCGCGAAGA
>QHWL01000006.1:9430-13130 GCA_003222555.1 Acidobacteriota bacterium
GAGGCCGCCCCCCGAGAGGCTGCCGTGCGATGCGGTCCACCCGATGAGCGGGGGCAGCGCGCCGGGGACTGCTCCGACGAGCGTCGCCATCGGCGACCGCCGCTTCATCGGTGTGTACACGAGCAGGTAGATGGCCACGGTCGCCAGAGCCAGTGATGCCGCCGCGAGATTCGCGCGCATCGCAAGCAGCGCCAGCCCGGCGCCAGCCAGGGCGAGTCCGAAAATCCGCGCGTCGGCCAGCGGCAGGCGTCCGTCAGGGAGTGGGCGCATCCGTGTGCGACGCATGAGGGCATCAGCGTCCCGCTCCGATACCTGATTGAGGACCGCCGCGCCGCCGGCGACGAGCGCCGTGCCCGCCACGGCGTGTGCCATCGGCAGAACGGCGGGTGTGCCCGCCGCGCCAAGGTAGTAACCGGCCGCACTTGTCGCCACGACGAGAAAATTCAGACGCGGCTTTGTGAGCGCGAGGTAGTCGGCGAGGGCGTTCGGCGTCCGTTCCACGGCTGCAAGGCGAACGGCGGCGACGCCGGCGCGCGCGTCCTTCATGGGCGAGCTCCTGTCGCAGGAAGGCGGACACTACGTAGGGCGTGTGCCGTCGCCGCCGCATCCACAGTCGTAGTGTCCGGCTTCAGCCGGACCGCCGCAGGCGCGCCGGCAAATTTTACGCGCCAGCTCCGCAACGTGAGCACGAGCGACGTCGTCAGCACGAGCGCCCCACAGACCACGTGCGAGCTATTGATCCAGACGTCGCGCCGACTCAGCACCGTGAAAGCGCCGAGCGCGACTTGCACCGCGACGAGCGCGACGATGATCGACGCGGGACGCGTCAGCTCGTGGCGGCCGGCATGCTGATACCAGACGTGCGCCGACGTGGCGAGAATCGCCAGCGTCACAACCAGCGCGCCGGCACGGTGCGCGAAGTGAATCGCGATTTTCCCGTCCCAATGCGGGGGTACCAGGTGACCGAACATGAGCGGGAAATCGGGAATCGCCAGACCTGCGCCGGTGTGACGCATCGTGGCGCCCAGCAGAATCTGTATATAAATGAGCACGGTCGCCGTGGTCGCCATGCGCCGGAGCATCGCGTCGTCCACGCCCGCGGGGACTGGTCTCGATGTGAGGTACGGCGATCCGTCCCCTTCCCCAGAATAGCCGGCAATCCACCGCGGCGATGTGAAGAGCGCGATCGCGACCGTGAGGCAGAAGAAGATCTCCGCAAGGCCCGCGTGAGCGGTCGAGACGGGCGCCGGAAGGAAGAAGAGCACGGTGAGACCGCCGAGCACACCTTGCGCGATCACCGCGCCGAGCGCCGTGAAGCCCAGGCGCTTCATCCAGCGGCGAGGATCCTGCACCCACAGCCAGGCGGCGAGCACGATCGTGAGGAAACCGACCGTGCTCGCGATGAGGCGATGACCGTGCTCGTAGAGGATGCCGCCGACCCATCGCGAGGGCGGGAACGTGAACATCGACCAGCCGTAGGACGTCGGCCAGTCCGGTACTGAAAGACCCGAATCGGTGCTGGTGACCAGGCTCCCGGCAAGCACGAGCAGCACGGTGCAGCCGACGACGACCTTGGCGAAGCGGTGGAGCATCTTCCTGGTCTGGTGGGTCGGGTTAGGAGGGTAGGCCGGGCCGGTTGGTTGACGAGGTGGTACCACCCACCAGGCCCACCTGACCCACCAGGCCCACCCGACCTCAGTTAATCGGTAGCGGCCGGCCCGGACGCCTTGAACGTGAAAGTGATTTCCTTGGTTTCCTTCGGGCCGAGCGTGACGCTCTGCGTCATGGCGCCAAGCTTCTCGTGCCACGCTTCAATCGTGTACGTCCCGGGAGGGACCGTCTTCAGATCGAACTTACCGTCCTTGCTTGTCACCGAGAAGTACGGGTGATCGAGGACGCCCACGTACGCGTTCATCCAGCCGTGCACGTCACACTTGAAGGGAACCATCACTTCCTTCGTTTCCCAAGTGTGCGTCATCTTCATCCCCTGAATCGGCTGGCCGTTGTTGAACTCCTTGTTCGATTTCGGCAGCGCGTGGATGTTGTGGAGCGTCGGATCGCTGTTGATGATCTGGAGCGGCTGGTTTACGCGCATGCCGAACACATGTGGGTGATAACGGCAGTTCATCTGATCGATTGTGGCCGGCTCGGTCGGCGTGTCGTAGATGTAGTTGCCGAGGCCGTCCTTGATGTACACGAACACGTTGGCGAGCTTGCCGTCGGCGACCTGATAGGTCTCCTGGAACTGGGGGGTCGTGTTCTTTGTCACGCAGACCGGGTCCGCGTTCATCTTGATCGGCTCGTTCATCGGCGCCGCGCCGTCGAGGGCGACGGTTCCACTCACCTCGCCGGCAGTTGCCGCGTCGACTTTTGTCGCGCCAGGAGGCGGCTCAGCCGAGGTACTGGAGGTTTCCTGTTTCCCGCCGCACGCGGCGACCGTCGCGGCGAGCGCCAGAGCGAAGGCGCCGACCCAAACGTTTCGTAGACGCATTGATCACTCCTAAACGAAAAAATGAAGCGAAAAAACCATCAACCGGACTTTTAATCATACCCTATGCTCGCGGGACCCCCAGCTTCTCTCAACGGCGCCGGCCTCGGGCCTTCTTGGTCAGCGCGTTTTCGTTTCGCAACGGCTCGGCGCTCCCGCGCGCCACCGGGCCGTTGCTGGGTTGCGGCGCGCCGGCTTCGCTGAGCTTCCGCTCGACCCGATCCTGAATCCAGTGCGGGTCCCACCATTCGACCGGGTTCACGGGGTGCCCGTTGACGAGCATCGTAAAGTGCAGATGATCGCCGGCGGCGAGGCCGGTCATGCCGCTGCGGCCGATGGTCTCGCCCTTCGTCACCGTGTCGCCCACCTTCACGTCGAGCGACGACAAGTGGCCGTAGAGCGACTGCACGCCCATGCCGTGGTCGAGGATGACGCAGTTGCCGAAGATGCCGAGCCAGCGCGCGTTGACCACCTTGCCCGCGTTGGCGGCCACAATCGCCACTCTGCTCGTCACCGCCAGGTCGAACCCGAGGTGCACCTGCTGGTCGACGTCCTTCCCCTTGCGGCGGTAAGTCCGATGATCGGCGAAGCTCGCCTCGACCTGCGAATTACCGAGCTGGACGAACGGTCCTTCCCATAGCTTTTTTGACGAGGTCTTCGATGCGAGCGCCGCGATCTCGTCGGCGTTGATCCGGCGCAGCTCGCCGTTGATCTTGAGAAATGCCGGGAGCATATCCTCGCCTTCGGCCGGCGTTCCAATTTTCAATTCCGGGGAGTGCGCAAGGATCTCGGGCACCACGCGGTTGACAAAGCCATCGTCGAGCTCGATGCGGCTGCGCTTTTGCGGCTTCTGAAAAACGTTGTCGACGAAGGTCGCTTTTGTCTCGTTCCCCGCTTCGTCCCGCGCGAAAGCGATGATGGGTGCGTTGAGATCCTGATCGTAGAGCAGAGCGAAGAACACCGCCTTCAGCCCGGCGTCCGAAGGGACGCCGGCGCCCGACACGGGGTAGCCGGGATACTCAACCTCGCCGACGCGCACGCCGGAGGCCACGTCGGCCGGCGTCGCGCGGTAGACCAGCATCTCCGATCCCCCGTGGTTCACGTGGTGGTGCGTCGATACCACGGCGATGCTCGGTGGCTCGAGCCTCACCTGAATGTCTTTGCTCATCGTGCTCGAGAGCGTGCGCAGGTTGAGAAACGATCCACGCGTAG
>QHWL01000731.1 GCA_003222555.1 Acidobacteriota bacterium
CTTCGGCTGTCACATCGTCGCTCCATGCAACATCCGCTGGAGTAGCAGGATTGTGAATGGGATACCGAAGATAGGCCTGCAGCGTGTGATAACTGATACCGAGCACCCGACAAGCCTTCCGCTTGTTTCCGCCGCATCGATCGACGATGAGCCGCGCGTATCGGCTACCCCACGCGCGCAGGGTTTCGTTGCGCTCGAGCGACGGCGCCAGGGCGGCTGCATAGTCTCTCCGGACGGTGGCTGGCAGATCGTCGAGAACGATCACATCCGATTGGGTGAGGGCGATCGCGCGCTCGATGAGTCGTTCGAGCTCGCGGACGTTTCCCGGCCAGTCGTAGGTGAGGAGCGCGTCGGCCGCCTCGGTCGACAGCAGGAGCGACCGCATCGCCCGGTGACGTTCGAGAAAGTACCGTGAGAGCTCGAGAACATCCTCGCGACGTTCACGCAGAGTCGGCACCCGCACATCGACCCCACTGAGGCGGTAATACAAGTCGGGCCGGAACAATTGGCGCTCCACGAGCGCGGACAGGCTGCGATTGGTCGCCGCAATGATCCGGATGTCTACCCGGTGCGCACCGCTCCCTCCGACTCGCTCGACGGCGAGATCCTGGATGGTCCGCAGTAATTTTGCTTGGGCGGACAGCGACAGGTCGGAGACCTCGTCGAGAAACAGAGTGCCTCCGTCTGCCTGCTCGAACTTTCCCCGGCGACCGCGAACGCCGGTGGCGGTCCGTTCCTCGATGCCGAAGAGCTCGGCTTCGAGCAGGGTGTCGACGAGCGCGGCGCAGTTGATGGCGACGAAAGGCCCGTTGCGGCGCCGGCCTATGTCGTGGATCTGCCGAGCCACGAGCTCCTTGCCCACACCGCTTTCACCCTCGAGGAGCACCGTGAAGTCGGTGGCGGCCACGCGCTCGATCGTGTCGCGCAGCGCCCGGATCGCTGGAGTGGAGCCGATGATCGGTGCCGTGCCGTCGCGCTTCAGCCGCGTGCCGTTAAGCAACCCGGCGCGGGCCGGCCGCGTCCGGCAACGGTCGAGTTCCAACACGAGCGCGCCGACATGCGTGGCCAGGCCCAGCATCTGAAAATCCCATTCACTAGGATGGCTTTCCGGATCGAACGTCACCTCGAGCACTCCGTTCGATGCAGGATCGGCTCCTGGCACTTCGAGCGCTATCGTTTTGTCGGGGGTGGGTCCCGAGCGCGCCTTCCACCGGGTTCCGGTTCCGCGTAATTGAACCGACCGAACCGGTACGGCGCGTCTTAGCATCTCTTCGAACACGCTGCGCATGGATGTCGCGGTACCGTTCAGATCGAGCGTCCTCGTGAGCGCGGCCAGGAGTTCGGACAACGCTTTGCGACGATCCCGTTGCCGAGGCATTTGCGGGGCCGACTGCGAGTGAGGGGCGAGCGCGGTTATGTCGTGGGTCGTCATCGGTGTAGGGGCGGAGTAACCAAATTGAGTGCCACGAGGGCCCGCACGCAAAATCTGCATAAAGACGAGGGCCCGCACGCAAAATCTGCATAAAGACCACCGGCCGAACATCTATGGATTCCGTTACAACAGGGGCCGGGTAGGCGCTGCCCGCGCCGAGTGACCCGCTCGGTGTTCGGGGCTGGGAAGGGAATACTCGTTCGAGTCTTCGTCCACGAACCAGGGCAGGTGGCGCTCGAAGACGACTGCGCCTCGATAGCACACCGCACTCGATCGAAGCGCGACGATGGCGCAGCGAAGGACGCGGCCGCGGACGCCCACACGGTGATGCGCTGTTTCGAACTGAAGCTCCACTGACGTTCCTGGAAGGAGCCGGTGCGCCGATTCGATGAGGGTACCACCGGCCGAGACATCGATTACGGACACGACGTATCCCGGGCGCACGCGCGCCGCCACAATTCCGTGATCTTCGACGCAACTCCGGCGCTGTGCACGTCGCCGATTCAAGCGACTATCAGTCATAAGGGTTTCCATTGCCGCGCGTTCGAGTCGAATTTCAGCAACCGCGTCTTACCGGACTCTCCGAGGATGCGTATCGCGTACTGTGCGGTGCGTCGGCCGCGGATGTACAAACTCCCGGACGACGAAGTGCCCAGGGCGCTGAATGTGAGAATGTCGCTCGATCCCAGTCTGATCGGGTCGTCGCCCGGCGGCGAACCTGCTGGGTCGATCGGCGGTAACCCGGGAAGTGTGCCGAAATCGATGCCTGTAAACTGATCGCGCAACCGTTCCGGCGCCTGGATTTGACGATCGGCGCCCCGCTGGATGTCGCGGGTGCGCACGCCGTTGCCGTTCCCATCCTGAAACACCGCATAGGTATAGCCGCCCGGGGTGGCCGTAAACCGCAACGCCACGTCGGCCGACCGGAGGACCGCCTCCATTCGGGCCGCCTGTAAGCGAGCAGATAGGTGCCGAGCGGCGCCGGCGGTCCGAAAATCGTCCAAGTTCGTGAGCAGCGGTGGAGCTGTTATTGCGCTGAGTGTCGCTATCAGACCGACGACGATCGTCAGCTCGATCAGCGAGTATCCGCACAAGACGTCGATCCTTGTCATCACAGCGACCGAAAGGTTGGGCGGCCACGACTCGGTCGCCGTCAGGTGGCGACCGAGTCTCGTCTTGGAATCATCGCTGTTATTGCTGGGCGCGGTCCGCCTTCGTCACGGCGACCGTGATTTGCTCCTTAAGCTTCAAAAAGTTCTTTTCGCCCACTCCCCGAACATTCATCAACTCCTCGATTTTCTTGAACGGCCCATTTTTTTGGCGGTACTCGACAATCCGCGCCGCCGTTTTCGCGCCGATGCCCGGCAGAAC
>QHWL01000732.1 GCA_003222555.1 Acidobacteriota bacterium
GAGGACGACCGAAATGCCAGCGGCAGCGATCGCCGGCAGGAACAGTCGTTCGATGTGTTTCCGAACGTTGTCGATCAACTGTGCGTGGTGGGCAGACACTCAGTCCTCTGAGTTACGGCACCGCGTCGACGAGTGTGTTTCCCCACAACACCGAATTGGCCCCCATGGAAGCCGCCAAATCGTTATTGCCCCAGACGACGGTGTTCCCCTGGAGAACGGCGTTCCCCCACACGACCGTATTTCCCCACACGACGGTCTGGTCCCAGACCACGTTGTTGCCCCAGACCACGGTGTTGCCCCAGACCACGGTGTTGCCCCAGACCACGGTGTTGGCCCACGCCGGCTGGTTGATGTAGGCGCTGTTCCCCCACACCACTGTGTTGCCCCACACCACCGTGTTGCCCCAAACAACTTTCTCGCTATCAATGATCGACGCGCCAACGCCGGGGAACAACGCGGCGTCGAGCCAAGTACCGCCGATCGCCGTCCCGTTCGTGATCCGTCGCGCGAAGTTGATCGCCCCCGCGCCGTTGAGCGCTCTCAGCCCGTCGTAATCCGCCCCGGCATCGTCGTGTAGTCGAAGCGCCGTGTGCTGCAACACAGCCTTCACCGCGTTCGGCGCCAGCGATCGCCCGGGATTTGTCGACCGGTTGGCCTCGAGAAGTTGTGCGACGACGCCACTCGTCACCCCAGCCGCCATGCTGGTGCCGCTCAGCGAAATGTAATCCCAATCGACGGTTCCCATGACACGCAGGGTGGGATACGTCTGATAGAGCGATCCGCCTTTCGCCGCATTCGCGATCAGCCGGTAGCCGGGGGCGGCGATGTCGGGTTTCGCGAGCGCATCGAAGTACGTCGGCCCACGCGAGCTGAAACCATTCATCCGGTCGTCAGATCGGCGCACCGTGTCCTGGGTCATGAACGATCCGACCGTCAGGGCTGAAGGCGCGCTGCCGGGCGAGGCGATTCCTCCGTATCCGATTACCTGCGTCGTCGCATTGCGCCCGTAGTTGCCTGCCGATGTGACGACAACTATTCCTGCACGGACGGCGGCTTCGACGGCTTGAACGAGAGGATCGGTCGCGGCATTCTCGAAGGGCGGATGTCCCAGTGACAAGTTGATGATGTCCACGCCGAGCGCGGCGCGGTTGGCCGTCACGAACTCGACGGCGCTGATGACGTCACTAGTGAGCCCGCCACCCGTGCTGTTGAGCGCTTTCAGCACGACGAATCGAACATTGGGCGCGAGCCCCGCGTACGCGCCGCCGCTGAGGGCGCCGGAGCCGCCGATCAATCCGGCGACGTGCGTGCCGTGACCGTAATCGTCGTACGGCGCGGACACGATGCCGCCACGAGTGAAGTCATAAAAGGCGGCGATGCGCCCGGCGAAATCGGCAGACGGCTCGATTCCCGAGTCGATCACGGCCACGCCGATGCCAGCCCCTGTCCACGCCCCCGGCAAGCTGACCGAATCACGAACGACCTGCTCGGTTGGGAGAAATGTGGTCGGCGGTGCGATCTGGAGCGCATCCAACGGCGCGTCGACGGAAATCGAGAGCACAGCGGGATTGTTGGCAAGCGCCTCCAGATGATGCGCTCGGACCGTGAAAGCCGAGATGCCGCCGTGAAAGCGAATCGGCCTGTCGCCTCTGGCCCTCATCAGTGCCTGCACGGAGCCGATAGCGTTTGGATCGACTCTGACGATCACACGTCGCGACTGCCAGTCGCCTTCATGGTCGAGCGCATGCCGCAGGTTGGCGTCAAGCTTGTCAACCCTACGCCCGTGCGCATCGTTCTGGCCCGCAGCTGCCGAATCGGAACAAACGCCGGGCAGAACCAGCGCCACCAGGGCCACGGCCAAGGCAGCGCGGCGGAACGGTGTCGAAAGCGGCAGGCTCAGTCGTTTCATAAGACGGACTCTTTATGACGAAGTTGGACTTTAGTTGGTGCCCGAAGCAAAGCAACAACACAGCCAGCCTGAGGCATCACCATCGATTCCGCCTAACT
>QHWL01000727.1 GCA_003222555.1 Acidobacteriota bacterium
TCACCATCGGCCTCGAATACAAGAGGGACATCTCGATGGCACTCCAAGGTGTGCAGGAAACCATAACGGTTACAGGGGAGTCGCCTGTCGTCGAGACCTCGAGGACCGAAGTCGCAGCCGTGGTCACCCAGGATCAGATTGAAACGCTGCCCACCGGAGACCGCGTGGCTCTCAGACTGTCATTGCTGCTGCCGGGCACGTCTATTGACACGACGCGCTCGAAGCGGAGCGCTGTCAACCTCGGTGCGGGGATTTCTACCAGCTCGACGACTTACCTCGTGGATGGGCTTTCGAATGCCACCGCGATAAGCGGCGAACAGCGGCACGACGTTCCTGCGGCCGCGATCCGCGAGTTTCTGGTCCATACGAGCCAGGTGCCAGCCCAGTACGGCCAGCGAGCCGGCGGCGTCGTCTCCATCGCCACCAAGAGCGGCACCAACGAGATCCACGGCGAGACGTTCGATTTCTTTCGCAACAAGGCGCTGAACACGCTCGACAAGTTCCAGGAAGAGCAGCATTCAGTGAAGCCCGATTACAGCCGGCACCAGTTCGGCTTTGCGCTCGGCGGGCCCATCGTGAAGAACCGGCTCCACTACTTCGGCACGTTCGAACGGACACGCGAACACGACTTCTTTACCGTCTCCACGGGCAGGCCGGAGTTCTACAAGCAGTTCGAAGGCACGTTCGAGGGCGGCTCATACAACAACATCGCCTTCATCCGCGGCGATTATCAGATCAACGACAAACAGAACCTCTTTTATCGCTACATGAATCAGCACACCTATTTCTTCTGTCTCAATTGCGGCGTGCCCGGGACTAATTCGACGTTCAGCAACAACGACGACCTGATTCCGCGCGACGTGCACGCCCTCGGCCACACGTGGGTCCTCTCCAACCGCGTGTTGAACGAGTTCTACTTGATGCGGGGAACTGCGTCGGACCGAAACTACCTCAACAAGGACTATGCACCGGCCCGGTACCAACAGGTGACGACGATTCCGGCATCCATGGGTGGCGGAGAGATTATCGGCAGCCCGCGCTACGTGTTTCCGAGCTTCATTTGGGGAGTGAGCCAGTGCTTACCGCCCTGTTTGGCAGGGGCGGGCACCCATACCGATTTTACGGAAGTGCAAGAGACATTATCGATCACCACCGGAGCGCACACTTATAAATTTGGCGGCAGCATTCAGATCTTCCCGACCCACGAGTGGGCTTCCGGCAACGTCTTCGGAACGTGGACCTTCGGCCAGGATCAGTACTTCAATCCCGACGATCCGAACTTCAGCTTCGCGAGCCTGAAAGGCGCCTCACAATTTCAGGCAACGTTCCCCAACATCCAGCGGGAGATGCGAAATCATTCCTACGCCGCTTACGTGACGGACGAGTGGAAGCCGACAACCCGTCTGACGCTGAACCTCGGGCTCCGCTATGACGTGCAGACAGGCATCTGGAACGAGTGGCGTACACAGTCGGAGTATCCGCGGCCGCTGCCGTACGTGGACTTTGCGTCGCGTGGCGACAAAAACAATGTCGCACCACGCCTGGGTCTTGCGTGGGACGTCCGCAACAACGGGAAATCGGTCGTCCGGCTTGGCTACGGTCTTGTCTACACGAACCTCACGAACCTGATCCCGCGTGTGGAGGGAAGCTCCCTGAAGCAGAACACCATCAACATCACCAACCCGTCGTATCCAGATCCGTATCAAGGCAAGGATCCGGCGAACTTCGTCTCGACGGCGCCGCCGAACATCACCATCAACGGGAACGATCTCGTGAGTGCACCGGTGCACACCAGCAGCGGTGGGTTCTCGCAGGAGCTCACGCTCGATACGGCGGTCCACCTGGATGCCATTTACCAGAAGGCCAAGTCAATACGCGTAATCCGGTGACGTTGGTTCGGCCCCTTCCCGAATGGGGTCAGATCATCCAAAGGCAGCCGATTGGTTTGTTCACCTACAAGGCGCTTCTCGTGCGCCTCGAGAAACGCCTGTCCCATCGATATCAGTATCAGCTCTCATACACGCTGGCGAAACAGGACAGCAACGCCGCGACGGCCGATACCGTGGGGATCGGATTGGGCGGGAGCATCACCGACTTATACAACCCTGGTTGGGACATCGGCCCGGCAAACAACGACCGCCGCCACGCGGTCGTGCTCAGCGGCGCCGCGCAACTGCCCGCCGACATCATCGTTGGGGCCATCTGGAACTTTCGAACGACGACGCCGTTCAGCGCCAGGGCTGGAGTCGATATCAATGGAGACGGGCAAAATACGGGCGGCGGCGGTGGCTTGGGCGGCAACTACCCCACAGACTACGTGCCCGGAACAACGAAGAACATGGGCAACCGCGACACTGCCGCCATGCTGGCGGCAGTCAACGCGTACCGTGCCACGTTGAGGCTCGCGCC
>QHWL01000728.1:0-2593 GCA_003222555.1 Acidobacteriota bacterium
CGCATGCTGTGCGGGCTGCTCGCGCCCACCAGCGGAACGGCGCTTGTCGATGGGGTCGACGTGAGTCGGAATCCGGAAGCTGTGAAGCGGCGGATCGGCTACATGTCGCAACGGTTCTCGCTGTACGAGCGGCTGACAGTCGATCAGAACATCCGCTTTTTTGGCGGCATCTACGGTCTCGATCGCGCCCGGCTCGAACGCCGCCGCCGCTTCGTGATTGAAATGGGCGGTCTGGAAGGGCGCGAGCACACCCGCGCCGGCGAGCTGGCCGGCGGTTGGCGCCAGCGTCTCGGGCTCGGCTGCGCCATTCTCCACGAGCCGCCGATCGTGTTTCTCGACGAGCCGACCGGCGGCGTCGATCCGCTGTCGCGGCGGCAGTTCTGGGAGCTCATCGATCACCTGTCCACCTCTGGCGTCACGGTGCTCGTCACGACGCACTATCTCGACGAAGCCGAGCACTGCCACCGCCTGGCCGTCATTCACGCCGGCCGGCTTGCGGCGATTGGATCGACCGAAGAGCTGAAGCGCGTGTTTGCGGGCCGGTCGATTCTGGAGATTCACGCGGCCAATCCCATCGAGGCGATGCGGCTGCTCGATCAGATGCCGGCGGTAGAAAAAACGAGCGTCTTCGGGACCGCCGTGCATGCGGTTCTCAAGGCCGATGCAGGAGACGCGGCCGGCGGGTTGAAGGACCGGTTGGACGCCGCGGGCGTTCGAGTCACGTCCATGGCTTCGGTCCAGCCGTCGCTTGAAGACGTCTTCCTGGAGTTGGTGGAACAGGCAAGCTAAGCATGCGCAAGGCGATCGCCGTCAGCCGCAAGGAATTTCGTCAGATCGTCCGCGATCGCCGGACCCTGACGATTCTGCTGTTCGTGCCGGCGTTCTTCCTCCTGTTGTACGGCTATGCGCTCAACTTTGACATCCGGCACGTCGGGCTGGCCGTCGACGACCGCGATCGCTCGCAAGAAAGCCGGTCGCTCATTTCCGCGTTCGTCAACTCCGGCTACTTCGATCTGGTCGCGTCGGTCGATGATGATGCCGAGACGACCCGGCTGATGGACCGCAACGACGTGCGCGCCGTGCTGGTGGTCCCGTTTGGTCTCGGCCGCGCGGTCCGCACGAACAGGCCGGCGGCGGTCCAGGTGCTGCTGAACGGCGACAACGCGAACACGGCGACGACCGTGATGGCCTATGCGCTGACGATCGTGCGCAGCGAGTCGGCGCGCTACCAGCGCGGGTTGACACCGGTCGACGCGGCGCTCGTGTCGGTCGAGCCGCGCGTCTGGTACAACCCACAGCTTCGCAGCACGTTGTTCCTCGTGCCCGGGCTGATCGCCTACATCGCGATGATCACGGCAGTGGTATCGACCGCGCTCTCGATCGTGCGCGAGAAGGAGCGCGGCACGATGGAGCAGGTCCGGATGGCGCCGCTCGATGCGTTCTCGTTCGTGGTGGGCAAGACCGTTCCGTATTTCATCGTGTCGCTGGTGTCGGCGATGGGCATCATCGTCGTGGCAATGCTGTTGTTCGACCTGCCGATGCGCGGATCGTGGTTCCTGCTTCTGGCGGCTCTATCGCTCTTTCTCATCGGCGCGCTGGGACTGGGGCTCTTCATCTCGAGCCTTGCGGATACTCAGCAGGTGGCGTTTCAGCTCGCGCTGCTCGCGTCATTTCTGCCCACGCTGATGCTGTCGGGCTTCATCTTTCCGATCGCGAGCATGCCGGTCTTTCTGCGGGCGGTTACCTACGGCGTGCCCGCACGCTATTTTCTCATCGCCTTGCGCACGATCGTCCTCAAAGGCGCGGGCATCGGGGCGTTTTGGGAGGATCTTGTCGCGTTGGCGATTTTCGCCGCGCTGGTCTTGACGCTGGCCGCAGTGCGGCTGCGAAGACAATGGACATGAGGGCACTCCAGGCGGACAGTCGTAACAGACAAAGCCGAGCGGCGTAAGCCGCGAAGGCACAGGTCGTGGCAGCCTTGAGCCCGATGAGCCCGAGCGAGCGCGAAAGCGCGAGCGAGAGCGCCTGGGGGTGGGGCCCCAGGCGCGGTGGAAAAGGTTGGGCCCCGCGACAAAGTAAATAACGATGCGACGCGTCGGCTTTCTCATCTGGAAGGAACTGATCGAGCTCAGAGGCGACCCGCGTCTTTTCGGGGTCGTCATCCTCGCGCCGATCATCCAGCTCTTCTTGCTCGGATATGCCGCGACGACCGACGTGCGCAACGTTCCGGTCGTGGTGGCCGACGCGGACCGCTCTGCGGCGAGCCGCGATCTGGTCGAGCGCTTCAACGCGTCGCCCAATTTCAGCGTGATCGCGGTCGTCAGTGGCTTCAACGAGGTCGACCCGTACCTCGAGCGCGGCCTTGCGTGGATGGCATTGGCGATCCCCCCCAACTACGGCGAGTCGCTGGGCGCGGGGCGGCCGCAGACGCTCCAGGTCATCGCCGATGGCAGCGATGCCAACTCCAGCAATGTCGCGCTGGGCTACGCCACGAACCTGATTGCGGGCTACATTCAGGAGTTGATCGTCGGGCGCGCCGGCTCAATGCCCGGTGCCGGGTCAATGCTCGGCGCCGGCTCAATGCTCGGCGCCG
>QHWL01000728.1:2608-3670 GCA_003222555.1 Acidobacteriota bacterium
GCGTGCGCGTGTGGTTCAACCCGCGCCTTGAAAGCCACGACTTCATGATCCCGGGCGTGCTCGCCTTGCTGCTCCTGGTCGTCACGACGAACCTCTCGTCGATGGGCATCGTGCGCGAAAAGGAGCTTGGCACGCTCGAGCAGCTCAACGTCACACCGCTTCGGCGGTGGCAGCTTATTGTGGGGAAGCTGCTGCCGTACGCGCTCATCGGGATGATCGACGCGTTTCTGGTCATTGCCGTGGCAGTCATATGGTTCCAGATTCCGCTGCGCGGCAGTGTCTGGCTGCTGCTCGCGCTCACGCTCATCTATCTGCTCACGACACTGGGTCTTGGTCTGTTTGTCTCGACGGTCTCGTCGACGCAGCAGCAGGCGATGATGACGACCACGTTTTTCTTCCTGACGCCGATGATCTATCTATCGGGATTCGTTTTTCCGATCGAAAACATGCCACCCGTCATCCAGTTCGTGACCTATCTCATCCCGCTCCGCTATTTCCTGGTCATCGTGCGGTCGATTTTTCTGAAAGGCGTGGGGCTGGAGACGCTCTGGCCTCAGGTCGCCGCGCTTACCGTCTGGGGCGTGGCCATTCTCTCGCTGGCGATCGCACGGTCCACGAAGCGATCGGCCTAGGTACCGAGCTCGGCAAAAGGGCCTATGCGATAATCGGTTGAATGCGCTCTCTCTTGCGCAAGGTGTGTGGCGTGGTCCTGTGCGTGACCGCGTTTTCTCTTCCAGCCACGTCGCTGGCCGGGCAGACTGCCGCCGTGCCCGACGCGCAAGCCGCCGATCCGGCGGAGCTCGTCAAGCAAGCACGAAAGCTCAGCACTGACGGCAAACAGGACGAGGCGCTGGCACTCTACAGGCGGGCGCTCGAGCGGGCGCCCGATTCCTTCGACGCACACCTGGGTGCGGGCGTGGCGTGCGATCTGAGAGGCGACTACGCCGAGGCGCGCAAGCATTTCGCAAGAGCGATCGAGCTCGCGGCCGAGAGCAGCAAGAACCAGGCGTTGACGGCGATGGGCGTCTCCTACGCGTTCGGCCGCGACGTCAGGAACGCCGC
>QHWL01000007.1:0-1042 GCA_003222555.1 Acidobacteriota bacterium
CGATCGATCGCCGGCGGGGCAAAGTAGTCGACCACGATGCCCGATTCAGGCGCGGGCGACTGACCGCGCCCTCGCACGCCGAGCATGGCGAACAGCGCGAGAAAAAGTGTAAAGAAGCTGATCTGGACCTGGCGACCGGACATTCGAGTATTCTACTTGGAGTCCCGTCCCATGGCCGAAACGCTGTTCCACAAGGTCTGGAATCGTCACGCGGTCCGCACGCTCTCGAGCGGGCAGACACAACTCTTCGTCGGCCTGCATCTGGTGCACGAGGTGACGAGCCCTCAGGCGTTCGACATGCTCCGCCAGCTCGGATGGCGCGTCGCGTATCCGAACCGCACGTTTGCGACCGTCGATCACATCGTGCCGACGCTGGCGCGGCGGCGGCCTTTCCTCGATCTGATGGCCGAAGAAATGACCGCGGTGCTCGAGCGCAACTGCCAGGAATTCGGCATCCAGCTCTGGGCGCCCGAGAGCCGCGAGCAGGGCATCGTCCACATCATCGGGTGCGGCGACAGCCACACGTCGACGCACGGCGCATTCGGCGCCATTGCGTTTGGGATCGGCACCTCGCAGGTTCGCGACGTCCTTGCGTCCCAGTGCCTCGCGCTCGATCCCTTGAAAGTGCGCCGCATCGACGTGAACGGCCGGCTGTCGGAAGGCGTCTACGCGAAGGACGTCATCCTGACGATCATCCGCCAGCTCGGCGTGCACGGCGGTGTCGGCTATGCGTATGAGTACGGCGGCGGCGCGATCGACCGCATGACCGTCGAAGAGCGGATGACGATTTGCAACATGTCGATCGAGGGCGGCGCGCGCGCCGGCTACGTCAACCCCGACGAAACGACGTTCGCGTTCCTGCGCGGGCGGCCTTTCGCGCCCTCGGGCGAGTCGTTCGAGCGCGCCGTCACCTGGTGGCGATCCATGGCGTCGGACCGCAGCGCTCCGTACGACGACCGGGTCGCGATCGACGCCGGGTCGATCGAGCCGACGGTCACCTGGGGCATCAACCCGGGGCAGTCGGTCGGCATCAGCGAGCGCA
>QHWL01000007.1:1241-14334 GCA_003222555.1 Acidobacteriota bacterium
AGCCGCGCGGCGGAAGCGCGGGGCCTGCATCAGGTGTTCATCGACGCCGGCTTCGAGTGGCGCGGCGCCGGCTGCTCGATGTGCCTCGCCATGAACACCGACCGCCTCGAAGGACGCGAGATCTGCGCCTCATCGTCGAATCGCAACTTCAAGGGACGCCAGGGAAGCCCCACCGGGCGCACGTTGCTCATGAGCCCCGCGATGGTCGCCGCGGCCGCCATCGCCGGCGAGGTGGTCGATGTGCGGACGATGCTCGAAGGGGTGCCGGCGTGACGATCGGTAGACACACATGAGCGGGACCAATCGGCAGATCGGAATTGCACCGCCTGCCGGGCCGATCCTCACTGTGTCCGGGCGGGGGCTCCCGCTGCACGGCGCCGACATCGACACCGACCGCATCATGCCGGCGCGCTTTCTGCGCTCGGTCTCGTTCGAGGGGTTGGAACGGCATCTGTTCGAGGACGATCGCATCGCCGACGGGCGCCACCCCTTCAACGACGAGCGATATCACGGCGCGACCATCTTGATTGTGAATACCAACTTCGGCTGCGGGTCGTCGCGCGAGCACGCGCCGCAGGGGCTGGCTCGGTCCGGCATCCGCGCGATCGTCGGCGAGTCGTTCTCGGAAATTTTTCAGGGAAATGCGGCCGTTCTCGGCATCCCTTGCCTGGCAGCCGATCACCAGTGGATCGACCGGCTGCAGACGCTCGTCGAGCAGACGCCCAAGGTCGCCATCGACGTCCACGTGCAGTCGGGCATCGTCACCGCCGGGCCCTTGCGTTTCGTGGCCGCCATTCCGCCCGCGCTGCGCGACGCCTTCGTCAGCGGACAATGGAATCCGACGGCGATGCTGCTCGATCGGTTCGACGAGGTCCGCACTGTCGCCGACCGCCTGCCCTATCTGAACCAGTTCTGAAACCTTTTCACGAAGACGCGAAGGCCACGAAGGCACACGAAAACTAGAAAGATCTTCGTGTGTCTTCGTGTGCTTCGTGGCTTCGTGATGACCGTGACGGGACTCACGAGGCCGCGGGCGCTTTCTCCTGCGCGACCTCGAGAAACGCGTCGGCCGCGTGCGACCGGTGCGCCCGCCGGCAGACGAGCGTCACCTGGCGGCGCCGTGACACGCCCACTACGGGGAGGGCCACGAGCCGGCCGCTCGCGATTTCGGTAATCGCGCAGCGGCGCGGCAGCAACGCCACGCCGAGCCTCAACTCCACCGCTCGTTTGATGCCATCGAGGCTCGGCAACGCGATGACCATGTTCAGCGGGATGTGACGCTGCTCGAAGAGGCGCAGCACGCGCTCGCGAGCCGGGGACGGATCGTTGTGCGCAACGACCGGTTCGGCCGCCACCTCCTCCATCGTCACTTGCCGGCGCTTGGCCAGCGCGTGCGACGGCGGCACGAGCAGCACGAGCTCGTCGCTGCCGACCGCCACCTCGAGAAGGCCCTCCTCGGCCGGGTGAAAGGTCAGGGCGCCGAAGTCGAGGCTGCCCTGCTGCACCTCGACCGCAATCTGGCGCGCGGGCACGCGACGCACGTCGATGGCAATCTCGGGGAAGCCTTGACGGAACCGGCTGATGAGGGGAAGCAGCGTATGCACGGCCGCTTCGTTGGCGCCGATCAGCACGCGGCCGCGCCGCAAGTCGCGCAGCTCGCGCATCGCCGACTCCGTCTCCTCGGCGAGGCGCACCAGGCGCTGGCCGTAGTTCTGGAGCACCTTGCCGGCGTCGGTGAGCGTACCGCTCTTCGACGACCGATCGAACAGCTGTTCGCCGAGGTCGGCCTCGAGCCGGCGCACCGCCTGGCTCACGGCCGGCTGCGTGCGGTGCACCTTGGCCGCGGCGCGCGAAAAGCTCCGCTCGTGCGCGACCGCCAGAAACGTCTTGAGCGCTGCAATGTCCATGGTGCTCTCGTACGCGATGGCCGCACATTTTCCGTCGCGGTGGGGGAAGGTCCTTGGCTCTTAGGCCTTCGTCCTTGGTCCGCCCTTGGTCCTTGGTCCGTCCTTTGGTCCTTGGTCCTTCGTCTGTTCCTTGGACGTCCCTAGTCCTTGGTCCTTGGAGCCGGGGCCCGAGACGTTGGAACCAGGACGAAGGACCAAGCGACGACCAAGGACCAAGGACGGACTAAGAACTCAGGACCAAGGCCCAAGGACGACGGACGCTCTCCAGAGCATAACACCAGCTTATGTTGTCGTAATAATTAGACGATTCCGCGCGCGTCATTATCTTCGACACCACGCTCCGTGACGGCGAGCAGGCGCCCGGCTTCTCCCTGGATGTCGAGGCGAAGCTCACGCTCGCCCGGGCGCTCGATGCGCTCGGGGTCGACATCATCGAGGCCGGCTTCCCCATCGCGTCGCCCGCCGATGCCGAAGCGGTCCGGCAGATATCGCGCGACGTGCGCCGGCCCGTCATCGCCGCGCTGGCGCGGTGCCGCCGGCAGGATATCTGGAGCCCGGCGAACGGCGACGGCTGCACATTTTCCTCGCGACCTCGGATCTGCACCTCACGCGCAAGCTCCGGATCACTCGCGACGCGTGTTTCGAAGCCATCGTCGCTAGCGTCGCGCTCGCGAGGCAGTTCACCGACGATGTGGAATTTTCGGCGGAAGATGCGACGCGGAGCGATCGCGACTTCCTGTGCCGTGTCATCGACGCGGCGATTGCTGGCGGCTGCCGGACGGTCAACCTTCCCGACACGGTCGGCTACGGAACGCCCGCGGAAACGCGCGAGTTCTTCGAGGACATCCGCGCGCGGGTGTCCAACGCCGACAAGGCCGTTTTCAGCGCGCACTGTCACGACGACCTGGGGCTGGCCGTGGCCAACAGCCTCGCCGCCATCGAGGGGGGCGCGCGCCAGGTGGAGTGCACCATCAACGGCATCGGCGAGCGGGCGGGCAACGCATCGCTCGAGGAGCTCGTCATGGCGTTGCGCGTGCGGCAGGATCGCCTGCCGTACGATACGGGCGTGCGCTCGGAGGGATTGTACGACGCCAGCCAGTTGCTCTCGACGCTCACCAACGAACCCGTGCAGGCCAACAAAGCCATCGTCGGCAGGAATGCGTTCGCGCACGAAGCCGGCATTCACCAGGACGGCGTCCTCAAGGACGCGCGCACCTACGAGATCATGCGCCCGGAAGACGTCGGCCAAGTCTCCGGACAGCTCGTGCTCGGGCGCCATTCCGGCCGGCACGCCGTGCAGCGCCGATGCGACACGCTCACGCTCAACGTGACGGCCGCGGAGATCGAACATGTCTATCGCGCAGTCATCGCATTTGTCGGACACCGCAAGGCGGTCGGCGACGGAGATCTGCGGCGGATTGTCGAACGTCTGCGCGCGTCAGGCGGTGTAGCGAGAGACGACGCGAGCGCCGGAGGCGCCCACGTCGAGACGATCGGTTATGGCCACGGCGTGTAGAATGACCGAATGATCCCGCTTCGGGACGTCATCCCGTCCCGGACCACGCCCTATATCACCGTCACGATCATCGTGCTCAACGCGATCGCGTGGCTCTTCGAGCTGGGGCTGCCGCGCGACGTCCTCCCCGCCTTCCTCCAGGTGTACGGCGTCGTTCCGGCCTACTTCAGCCCGCCAACGCTCGTCACCTCGATGTTTCTGCACGGCAGCTGGATGCACGTGATCGGGAACATGTGGTACCTCTGGATTTTCGGCGACAACGTCGAAGACCGCGTCGGACACGGGCGCTTCATCGTCTTTTATCTCATCTGCGGCATGACCGCCGCCTTCGGCCAGATCCTGATGGATCCGACCTCGACGCTGCCGACCATCGGCGCCAGCGGCGCCATCGCGGGCGTGATGGGCGCGTACTTCGTCCTCTATCCCCAGTCGCGCGTGCTGACGCTCATCCCGCTCATCATCTTCTGGGAGATCGTCGAGCTGCCCGCGATTTTCCTGCTGGGTTTCTGGTTCCTGATGCAGCTGTTCAGTGCCGGCGCCATCGCCGTGACGTCGAGCAGCCACGGCGGCGGCGTGGCGTTCGCCGCGCACGTCTCGGGATTTCTGTGCGGCGTCTGCGGCGTCTTCGTGTTCAGAAAGCGCCGGGAGCCCGACACGTGGTGGGCGTAGCGGTTTGTGCCTGCGGCGTCTGTGCCTGCGGCGCTACCACGGTAAACACGGAGGATTACGGAGGACACAGTTTTTTCTTTTTTATGTATATGTCGACCGTGACCTCAGTTCGTATTCCGTGACCTCCGTGGTAGAGCTAGTAGCTATGACTTCGGCCGGATTTGCTGCGACACGCGGGCGAGCTCGAGCAGGATCTTTTCGACCTGTGCGTCGTACTGCGCAGGCGACATCGACGGCCGGCGCGCCTTGAGCTCTTCGAGGTCCGCCTCGAGCTCGGCGCGGCGGTTCAGCAACGCCGCCAGGGCGGCGTCGGCTGGCGTGGCTTCGGGCTCGAGATACGTGATGCGCGCCAGCGGTCCGTCGGGACCCGGGTTGTCGGCCTCGCGCCCGATTCCGTCGCCGTTGTCGTCGAGCAGCGGACGTTCGGTCGGCAGTTCCCCGCGCTCCTCGTACCAGTGGCGCACGCCCGCGCTGGCGTAGGTGAAGGCCTCCAGCACCGACACGCGGCCGTCCTTGTCGAGATCGGCTGCCGGATCGTCGAACGCCTTGATCAGGAACTCGGCCAACGCGGTCTCGAACTGCTGCGCGTCCGAGTCGGTCGCCGTCAGCACCACACGCCCGCGGCCGGCGACTTTGTGCATGAAGGCGAAGCTCGCCGCGGTCGTGTCGACGAAGACCAGCCGGCCCGGGATCGGATTCAACAGCTCGGCCCACTGGCCCGCGGTTATGTCGGGGCCGACGAGGTTGAACTTCGCGTCATCGACGTCGAGCGACGTGCCGTGGCCGATGAGGAACACGAGCAGCAAATCGTCTTTCGTCAGGCGCTTCTGCATATCGCCCAGGACGCGCTGCACGTTCTCACGCGTGGCCTTCCCGGTGCCACGACTCTCGGTTTCCGCGAGCACGAACAGGCGATCGTCGGGGTACTTGAACTTCTCGCGAAGCGTGGTGACGAGCGAGACCCGCCACTTGTCGTACTTCTGGGCGTATAGGGCGCCGCCCGAGGCCCCGGTGACGATGAGCGCGTAACGCTCGGCGGCCAGGGGCGGCGCGCCAAGGACGAGGAGCAGGGCGCCTGCGGCCATGCCGGCACGCAGGCGCGGCCAGGCGGTCACCGCAACCCCCAGCGGCGCCGCAGTATCCATTCCCCGGAGACGAGGGCCACAACGAGGGCGAACGCCCAGGGCTCGTGCCAGAGATCGCGGCGCTCGGGCGCGGCGTTCTGCGGCGCAGTCGCCTGCAACCACGACGCGACGCGCGATGCCTCGGCCGCGCGCACGTAGCGCCCACCCGACGCCCGCGCCACACGCCGCAGGAATCCTTCGTTCAGGCGCGGATCGGCGAACTCGCGGTCGGCGCCGCCCACGTACATCCACCGGTCGGCCGAGCGTCGTCGAGCCACGCCGGGCCGCCGCTCGGATACGGTAGAGACCCGGCTGGTCGAGACGAACGGCCGCGGTGAACCGTCCGCTGGTCGCATCGACGCGCCGCAACTTGATCCCACGCGCGTCGCCGCCGGGGGCGCTCAGCGTCGCCTCGACGGTCGCGTCGGCCACCGGCGTGAACGTCGAATCGCGCGCGTCGACCTCAATCGAGATCGAGTCGCCAGGCTCCGGCGTGTCGGGCACGATGACCGTGACCGGGTCGGGCGACGCCGAAGCGAGCCACCGCGCCGCCTGGCGCCAGAAGAACTCGTGGGTGCGATCGGTCGACGGGAGCATCATCTTCCAGCGCCACGACGCCTCGCCGGCGAAGATCATCGATCGCCCCTGCCCGTATCGCTGCACGGCGATGGCAGGATGGATGGCGCCGCCCGGCACCGCCGTCACCGCAAGCACTGTGGCGCCAGGGCGAGGGCCGCCGAGCGGGGCGCTTGCGGCGAGCGCCGGCAGCAACGCCCACAATTTACGCGTTTCCTCAACCGAGGCGCCGATGCGCATGATGGGATGGTTCTCGCCCTCGGAAGTGACCATCAGCTTGTTGTGCGGCGCGGCATCTCTGTCGCCGAGGGCTGCGCGCGTGAGACCGCCTCGGCGATCGTTGAGCTCCACCGGCAGCGCGACCTCGAGCGGTGTGCCGATGAGCCCCCGCTTCGCAAACGATTCTCCCCCCAGCACCAGCAGGCCGGCCCCTCGATCGGCGACGAACTCGGCGGCCATCCCGAGCTGCGCGCGCGTGAAGAAGTCGGCTTCGATGTTGGCGATGACCAGTGCATCGTAGGCGTATAGATCCTCGCGCCTCGCAGGGAATCCGTTCGCCAGCGCGGAGGAGCGGCCTGGACCCGCCTGCACGAAGAACGTGTCGAGCCCCTCAGCGTTCTTGCCTTTGCGTACGACTGCATCGACATCGAGGGACGGATCGTGCGCCAGCGCGCGCCTCAGGAAGCTGTGCTCGAAGCCAGGAGCGCCTTCGACGAAGAGCAGGCGCCGTTTGCGGCCGGCCGGGCTGACCAGCACGCTGCGCGCGTTGTTCTCGGTGACCGATTCGCTTTCGTCGGGCGGAATCTCTGCGGCGTAGACCGTTGGGTTGAGAGGATCGGGCGAGACCGTAAAAACCTCGTTGATCGGCGATCCGTCGGCGGGCGGCACGATCCTGCGGCTGTCGAGCACTCGGCCGTTTGCCAGCACGCGAAGCTGGAACGGCGTGCGGCCGAAGCCGTAGCTGATCGCCGACACGTGCAGGTCGACCGACGCTTGGTCGAGCCGCTGTTCGCCGGCGTTGATGCCGAGCACCTCGCGGTCCTTTAACCCCTCAGCCGCTCCGATGCCGATGGCAAATACCGGCGGTCCATTCGCGGCCGCGAGTCCGTTCCGGCCGCCGTCCTGGGCATTCTGCTGCCCGGTGTCGCCTCCGTCCGACAGCACGACGATGCCGGCGACGCGCTGGCCGCGATATCGTTCGCGCACGGCGCTGAGCGCCCCCGCGAGATCGGTCTGCCGTGCGTCAGCGCTGAGACGATCGACCGTCGCGGGCACCAGTCCCTCGCCGACGCTGTAGACCTCTGGCATGAATTGCCGCGACAACTCCGGCAGCAGCTGGGTCTTGAGCAGTGCGGTCGCGCGGGCGAGCCTGGCCTGACCGCCCGCATCGGCGAGTCGCATGCTGCGCGACACGTCGATGAGCACCGGCACCACGGCTTCGTGCGCGCCGGCCGGCGGCAACAACACGATCGGCCGGAACATGAGCAGCAGCAGCGCAGCGAGGGTCAGCGCGCGCAACCCGACCAGCACGCCGCGTTCGACGGACGTCAACGGCGCAAGCGGCCGCCGGTATTCCAGGAATGCCATCGCGCCGACGGCTGCGGCCAGAAGAACCGCCAGCCACCAGGGCAGGGGATAGGCGAAGTGCATCGATCAGGGTCAGGGTTTTTTCTTCGTTGCCAATGCCTTGAAATAGCTGTCGACCTGCTGCTGATACTCAGGCGGCGCTTTGTCGTCGACGCCGGCTGCCAGGCGGTCGTGCGCTTCCTTCGCCTGCAGCTGCTTGGAGAGCGACGATTCGACGTTCTCGAGCGCTTGGGTCGCCTGGCGCCTGAGCACTTCCCATTTTGCAAAGTCCTGCTTGAACGCTTCGGTGCCGGGCGCGGAGAGCGTCATCTTCTGTCCGTCTTCGAACGTGAACCCGGCGCCGCCGCGCCCGAAGTTCTGGTTGTCGCGCCGCAACTGGTCGACGAGCTCGCGCGTCTGTTCCAGTTGTCGCGTGTACTCGTCGCTCAGCCGCGCGAGGTCCGAGTTGTTGCCGCCGTTGCCACTCTGCTGACCTTCGCCGGTCTTGCCGCTCTCGCCCGGTGTTTTCTGCGGACTCGAGCTCGATTGTCCCGCATTCTTGTCGTTCTGTTTGCCGAGCTGGCCGACCTCGTCGCTCAGGCTCTTCATGCGATCGCGAAGCTCCTGCGCCTTGGTCAGCTGCTCGGACAACTTGCGCGAATACGCGTCACGGGCGCCGCCTGTCGATCCGAGCTTGTCGGCCAGCTTGTCGAGCGTGCGCGCCATGTCCTGCTGTCCGCTGGCCTGGGTCTGCGGATCTCGGGACGGCGGGTTCGGCTTGCCTTGCGACGCGCCGGCGGCTGTGGCCCGCATCTCATCGGCCGACTTCTGCATGCGCTCGGCGAGACGCCCCCGCTCCAGATCGCGCGCCGCTTCACCGGCCGACGCCCGCGCGGCCGAATCAGTGCCCGCCCCTTTGCTTTTCGGCTCGGTCGAGCCGCTCGAGGTCTGTTGCTTCAAGCCTTCCTGCAGACGCCTCACGCGGTCGGCAAGCCGCTCCTCTTCACCGGCCAGACGTCTGGTCGCGTCATTCCCCGCCTCGCCCTGGCCGACCTTCCGGAGCTCGGAGGCGACTTCCCTCTGCGCGTCGGCCACCTGGCGCGCTTCGAGCTGCATCTCGCCGAGTGCCCGGCGTTGGTCGTCGGGACGCGATGCCTGCATCTGGCGCGCGAGCTCGCGCAGCTTTTCGAGCGCTTCGCTGCCGCGCACGCTCGCTTGGGCGGGATTCTGCCGGCGCAAATCGCTGGCGGCGTTCCGCATCTCCTCGGAGACCTCGCGCATCCGCTTGCCGCGCTCGCCGCCACCGGCGCCGCTCGCCGACTGGCTCTGCTGGCCCGACTGGCTCTGCGCACCGGACTGGCCCTGCTGACCCTGCTGCCCTCCCTGGCTTTGCTGGCTCTGCTGGTTTTGCTGAGTTTGCTGACTCTGCTGACTTTGCTGACTGGCCGAGCTCTGCTGGCTGTTGTCGTCTTTTTTCGATTGCTGCAGCTGGTTCGAATCGCTCGGTTGCTGCCCGGACGACATCTGCTGGGCCAGCTCTTCTGCCCGCTGACGCAAGTCGGACTGATCGCGTGTGAGCGTTTCGAGCTGGCGCTTCAGCTCCTCTGTGGACATCTTGGGCTGCTCGCGCGCAAGCTCCTGCTGACGTTTGAGGAGCTCGTCCTGCCGCTGAGCCAGGTCCTTTATCTTGTCCAGGATGCTTCCCGCGGACTGATCATTCTGTGCGGTGCTCTGGGACGTCTCGTAATTGGTCTGCTGCGTCCGCTTGAGCTCTTTGTCGAACAGCGTCGAGATGTCGTAGTTGCGGTTGTTGTTGGCGGCACCGCCCTGTCCTGACTGCTGCCGTGGCACCTCCTGCTTCTTCACGGCGGCTTGCGCTTTGAGAAGCAGATTGAGCGCCAGCATCTCCGGCGGCAGCGCGTCGCCCGTTTTCAGCGCGTCGAGCGACGTCACGGCCTTCCCCATCGCCGCAGAGGCAGTCGCCATCGCGTCTTCTTCGGGCAGGGTTTGGCCGGCCTTGGGGGCCTCGGGCTGTGCCCCGCGCCCCTGTGGACGCTGGCGCGGATCGCGCATGCTCGACTGACGAAACGTGCTCGATGTCTGCTCCACGCGCGCCTTGATGTCCGCCTCCGTGCGGGCCACCGCGTGGAAGTCCTGCTCGGATTGCGACCCCTTCGCGGTCTGCTTGCGGCGATCGAGCTTCCACGTGGCGACGACGACCTGCTTCTGGGCGTTGACGAGATCGTCAACGGCGCCCGCCTTCCCCGACCCCGACATCGACTCGCTTTGAGAGAGCGTGAACTGCTGCTCGAACGGCCTCACGTCGAGAAAGAAGATGTCGCTGCGGGCTTCATTCGAGCGCTTGCCACCGCGCGTGACGTCCCGTGCCCGCACGTAATAAGACACAAAGTCGCCGGGCTCGATGTTCAGGTCTTCGAGAGACAACATGTAGTGCGCGCTCACCGTCGTCTGGTGGCGCGGGACGTCGAGCGGCACGACTTGCTCTCCGCTGCCGCGGACCGAATATACGAACTCGAGCTTATCGATCCCGTAGTCGTCGTCGGCCTGCGCCTCGATGTCCACCTCCTCGAGCCGCGTTACTGCACGGTCGCTCGCCGGTTTGACGATGTGAACATCGGGCGGGCGATCTTCGAGCGTTCGGATGAAGTATTCGGTCTCGCCGGGGTTGGTGAACCCGTCGAGATCGGCGAGAGCCACGCGGTAGGAATTGTCGTCGACGACCTTCAGCGTGGTGGCGAGCAAGGTCGGCGCCTCGGCGGTCAGCGCGATCTTGCGGCCGTCGCCGAGCGCCATCTGTCCGCTCGCCGCGGGCCGGTCCGTATGGACGCGCAGTCGGATGTCGGTCCCGGGCGGCGCGTAAATGTCGCCGCTGTCCTCTTCGGTACGCGGCTCCAGGCGCAGCGCGTCCGGATACGTGTAATCGACGTCGATGCGCGTCACGCGAGGCGCTCGCGCCACCGTGACGGCGTAGGTCGGCGACGTCACCGTGCCGGCGACCACGCGGTAGTTGAACCCGGATGTCACCGATTCGAGCGCCAGGCGGAAGGTGCCGCTCGCCTCGGTGGTCATTTCGGACGCGCGCCAATGGTCGCCCTCGCCGATCTGCACCTGCGCGACAATCGGCGCACGATTGCCGACCAGTCGCGCTTCAATCGCGAGGGGTGTCCCGAACTTGATGCGCGCGCTGCCCGGCGTCACCTCGAGCGTGACGCGTGAAGGGAACAGGGCCAGCGACGCGGCGTCGAGCGTCTGCCGCGCCGGCTCGCGGGCGACGAGAACGAGGACGACGAGGATCGCCACGGCCGCGGCCGCCTGGACGCCAGCGCGCCGCAACAATCCGATCGGCACGATCTGGTCGAGATCGACGGCGCCCGCGCGCCGGGCCGCGTCGGCGAGCATCGGCTCTGCGATCGCGGGCGACGAGCCGTACCGCTCGGATTGGACGAGATCGACCGCGCTCACCAGGCGGTCGTCGAGCGAGGGCGTGCGCTCCTCGATGAAGCGGGCCAGGCGCGCATCCGAAGGCGTGTGGCGCAGCGGCGCGACGCCCCAGACGATGGCCGCGACGACGAGCCCGAATGCCGCAAAGCCCACCGCCGCGAGCGCGATCGGCGAGCTGCCGGCCCAGCGCCCTCCATGAGCGAGGATGAGGACGACGCCCAGCACAGCCGAGGCCGCGAGCGACGCGCGCACCGCGGCAAGGAAGATCGACCGTGCCTTCCAGCGCGACCGGACGCGGTGCAGCAACTCGCGAATCTGTTCGTAATGATGAAGCATAAAATCCACTCACGCTGTCAGGCTCGCCAAGAGGGCTATGCCGTTCTACTTGCGACAACTCCTTCAATAGCCAGCAACGCGATCATCATCGCCAGCACGTATTCCCACAGGTGCTGACGCTCTTCCTGCTGGCCGGCCTCGAACCGGGCTTCCGACGCGCCCACGTCTTTGAGCCTGGTGACCGTCGATTGGAAATCGCCAACCGACATGCGCGCCGGATCCGATTCGCGCGGGTCGACGTTGACGGCGACTCGTCGCGGACGAGTCGCCGCGCCCGCTCGGGGCTCGGGCAGCGTCACAACGCCCGGCGTCGGCGGCACTCCAGCCGGCACCTCGCTGACGAGATAATCGCCCGCGCGTGGTCTTCCGCCCGCCAGATAACGCACGGCTTCGTGCAGAAACGGCACAAAGGTCGCATGGAGCGGAAAATCGTTCCAGCGATCGTTCAGATCCGACGCGATGACCAAGGCACGGCCGTCGCCCGCAGCGCAATCGAGCAATGCCGGCTCGCCGGTGGTGAACCGGGCGAGCGTCTGACATCCCGACCCGGCAATCCGGGCGACATTTTGAAACTTCACCAAGCCGAGCGTCGCGGCGTTGGCGCCGAACGTCTGAAAAATCGGGTGCCGCACGTCGGCCGGCGCGAGCGCCCGCGGCTCGGGCTTCTCGGTCCCCGACGTCACGATTCGCAGGTTCGAGCCGGCGCCGAGCACGTCACCGACGACCTCACCGTCGACGTCGGGGCCCGCCGCGATCAACAGGCCCCCGCCGTTGCGCACGTACTCCGTCAGCGCCTCGCGGCCGCGACGCTCGAGGCCGCGGGTCGACAAGAGCAGGACGGCCCCGTTCGATGCCAGCCGCTCCTGCGACCACGTGGAAAGCTGACCGCTGCCGGCGCCGGCGATCTCGAAGGTCTGCCGGTCCACGGCTGTCGCCGCGAGCGCCTGCTGCACGTAGAACGCCTGGCGCTCGAGATCACCGGTAGCCGTGACAACGAGGAGCCCCGGACGATTGGCGTTCTCGAGCACGGCATATCGCACGTTGTCGGCCTGAACGCCGTCGCGATCCTCAATCGTCACCGCGACTGCCGTGGCGCGTGCGGCTCCCGCGAACGGAACATCTGTGGATTGATTGGGGCCAATCGATGCCGTCGTCTCTCCCGCCGCGCGCCCATCGATGGTGAGACGCACGCGCGTCTCGCGCGCGCCGGCGCCGGCATTTCGAACCGTCGCAATCAGGCGGTCGCCGTCGGCCCGGATCGCCGTGACGGCGACATTCTGCGGCGGCGCGCCGACGTCGGCCACCTCGATGCGCGCCGACTCGGGCACCGCAGTGCGATCGCCCGCGTCCCAGCCAATCTCCTGCAGATCGGTGACGACCACGATCGTGCCGCGCCGTCCTGCGAGCGCCTGCGCCGCCGCGCCGAGGGCGGCGCGGTACTTCGTGGCGCCGAATCCGGGCGCCGCGCCGTCAATCGCCGACAGCGCGAGCGCGCGGTCGGTCGACGGCTTGGCGACCAGATCCGCGACGTCGGCAAACGTGAGGACGCCCACCAGATCGCCGGCCGGCGTGCGGGCAATCCAATCTTTCGCGAGCCGTCGGGCGCGGTCGAATTGTCCGGGCGCCGACATGCTGGCGGAGGTGTCGATCGCGATGAGCGTGGCACCGGCCGACCGGATGGCCTCGCCCGAGGCGAAGAACGGCCGCGCGAACGCGAGCGCAAGGAGGACGAGCGTTGCGATGCGGAGAGCCAGCAGCAGCAGCTCGCGCAGGCGACGCTTCTCGCTGTGCTCGACCGGCGCGTGCCTCAGCAGCTTGACCGCCGCGAACAGCACGCGCGGCTCCGGCTCGCGCTTGAGCAGGTGCAGCACGAGCGGAATGGCCGCGGCCGCCGCGCCCGCGAGAAACAACGGAGACAGGAAAGACAGCATGCTCAG
>QHWL01000008.1 GCA_003222555.1 Acidobacteriota bacterium
CCGGTCACACGGAGGAAGTCCGCGGTCCGGGCGTCGTCGGGGAACAGCCGGTGCTGGCACCCGGTGAGTCGTTTCAGTACACGTCGGGCTGTCCGCTGAAGACCTCCACCGGGGTCATGCGAGGCACCTACCAGATGGTCACCGGGAACGGAGCCCATTTCGACGTGGAGATCGCTCCATTCGCGCTGCACGAACCCTACACGGTGCACTGAAAGACCGTTGCCGTCGATATGGGTGGTGTCCGGCTGCCGGCCGGACTGACACCGGAGGCAACGATGGCGAGAACGTGTTCGAAATTCGTGTGGACGGCCGGGCTGGTCGTCTGCGCGGTTTTGCCCGTCTCTTCACAACCCCGTGATCCGCGTCAGTTCGGGTCGCCCGCCGCGCTGACGTGCGATGCGGCCCAGATCAAGCCGGACAGCTACGCCTTGGCCACACGCGTCCAGGCGTCCATCGTCACCGAGGACCGGAGTCGGTGGTGGGAGCGGTTCAGCATCGCCAAGGGTGCCGACGATCTTCGCGATCTCAATTGGGGTTCGCTTTTCGCCGCGGAGCGGGCCGTCGAGCTCGACCCTCACAACCTGCTCGCGCACGCCGTGCTCGCGCGGCAGGACGTGCTGCTCGGGCTGAGCGCGTCGCGCGCGGAGGCCGAATGGCGCGCCGTGCTCGACAACGGGGGCGCCGTCGTGTGGACGGCGACGCTGTACGACGTCGACGTCAAGAGCTACTTCATCGTGGCGTTCGATCGCCTGGCGCTGCGCGTCTACCGCTTCGGCGAGCTGGCCCACCCGTTCGGCACGCACCTGGGGATGCCGAAATTTCCCGGGTCAGATCGCGAACGTCTCTGGCGCGCGTGGGCCGGGTGCGTCGATGCGAAAGCGCGGCCGGAAGCCAGCGTTCCCTGGAGCGATGTGCGCGAGATCAAAGCCGGCAACTGGGTGCTGGAGTTCAAGCTGGCGCAAAAGATTATCGTCGGCTCCGACGGCGGGAAACGCAAAGAACTCGACGTCATCAAAATGAACCTCCATGGCGGCACGCCCACGCTGGAGACGCATGTGAGCCGCGATCCGATCGATCCGTGGAACATCGACGTGCGGACGATGGGCATCGGGCCGCTCGCGTATCAGGAACGTGTGCGGCGGACGCTCGTGAAGTTCGTCGATCCGGACGGGCGCATCGCCTTGCCCAAGGCGTCGCGTTCTGCGGGGTGGTAGTCGATGGTCGCTAATCGTTAGTCGTTCGTCCTGCCTGGCGCTCGGAAAAGGCACGCAGCGCTTCCAAAAACACCTCGCCAAAGTCAGCGGCCTTCTTGGCGCCGACGCCGTAGACGTCGTGAAGATCGTCGAGCGTCCGGGGACGCCGCTGCACCAGCTCGTGCAGTGTTGTGTCGTGGAAGATTACGTAGGGCGGCACGCCCCGCTCGCGCGCCAGCCGCAGCCGCACGTCGCGCAGCACATCGAACAGGTCGCGATCGGCACCGCCTGCGACCGGGTCGGGAAGGCGCCCTCGCGCGCGCTTCTTGGTCGGCGTCGGCTGAACTTCGCGGTAGAGAACGCAAGTCCCCTCGCCGCGAAGCAAGACGGCGCCCGACGCCGTCAGCCGCAACACGGGATAGGGCTCGCCGTCTCTCAACAGGAACCCTCCACCGACAAGCTGTTCGATATAGCCGCGCAGAGCGGCGCTCGACTCGTCTTTCAGGATGCCGAACGTCGACAAACGGTCGTGTCCACAGGCGACCACCTTCTCGGTGGCGCGTCCGAGGAGGACGTCAGTGACGTGGGCGATCCCCCAGCCCTGCCTGACACGCGCGACGCACGACAGAATCTTACGCGCCACGATCGTCGAGTCGCCGACCAGATCCAACTCCTTCAAACACCAGTCGCAGGCGCCGCACGCACCGCGCGCGTACAGCTCGCCGAAATACTCGACGAGCGCACCGTGCCGGCACCGCGTGCCGGCGGCATAGCGCTCCATGTCGCGCAGAAGCCCGCGCGCGCTGTCGGTCAGCTCGCCGTTGGTCTCGAGCATCTGCCGCCACCGCACGAAATCGGCGCCGGAATACACGAGGACGCATTCGGCCGGCAGCCCGTCGCGCCCCGCGCGTCCCGATTCCTGCTGGTAGTGCTCGAGCGATCGGGGGGCGCCCGTGTGTACGACAAACCGCACGTTCGAGCGATCGATCCCCATGCCGAACGCGACCGTCGCGACCACGATGTCGGCGCGCTCGTCGAGGAATGCCTCTTGATGCCGGCTTCGCACATCGTCTGCAAGACCGGCATGGTAAGGGACGGCACGATGTCCCTGGGCGCCGAGCCACGTGGCAAGCGCCTCGACCTCGCGGCGCGACGGGCAGTACACGATGCCGGCTTCGTTTTCATGGCGCGCGAGGATCTGGAGCAGCTGGCGCTGGAGGTTGCCGCGGCGCAGCACGCGATACGTCAAATTCGGCCGATCGAAGGAGCCGACCAGCACGAGCGGATCGTTCAGCCTCAGCTCGGCGACGATGTCGCGGCGGACGCGTTCGGTCGCCGTCGCTGTGAACGCGTGGAACGAGACGCGCGGAAACTCCTCGCGAAGCCGTCCGAGTTGACGGTACTCGGGCCGGAAGTCGTGTCCCCACTGGCTGATGCAATGCGCTTCGTCCACGGCGATGAAACGAACGCCAGACTCCTGCAGCATCCGGCGCAGGCCGTGGCTGCCGTCGCCCATCAGCCGCTCCGGCGAAACGTACAACAGCCGGCAGCGATCGTCGCGCACGCTTGCGATCACGTCGTCACGTTGTTCGCCTGTGAGCGTGCTGTTGAGATACGCCGCCGACACACCGTCCACGCGAAGTCCGTCGACCTGATCCTTCATCAGGGAAATGAGGGGCGAGACGATGAGCGCGACGCCGATCCTTCCTTCGAACTGTCCGCCTCGAGGCGCCTTTCCTTCGTAGTGTCCGCCTTGAGGACCGTTGGGAACAAGCGCCGGCGCCTGGAAGCACAGCGACTTGCCGCCGCCGGTCGGGAGCACGACCACGCTGTCACGCGATTCGAGAATTGCGTGCATGGCTTCGCGCTGCAGCGGGCGAAAACTCGAGAATCCCCAGACGCGGTGCAACGCGTCTTCGAGGAGACGATCGGGGTGGACGCCGCTTCCAGGGTCAGCGTCTGGCGTAGGTGTGCTCGACGTAGTCATCGACCAGCCGCTGGAACTCCGCGGCGAGCTCTTCAGGGGTTCCGCGCAGCGTCTTCACATGCCGGCCGTCGATGAAAATGGGACAGGTGGGCGCTTCTCCGGTGCCCGGCAGGCTGATGCCGATGTTGGCGGTCTTGGACTCCCCCGGACCGTTGACGACACAGCCCATCACGGCAAGCGTCATCGACTCGACGCCCTCGTAGCGGATTTTCCACTCACGCATCCGCTCGCGAACGTACGCCTGAATCCGTTCGGCGAGCTCCTGGAATGTCGTGCTCGTCGTCCTCCCGCAGCCGGGGCAGGCGGTGACGCTCGGCGAGAACGACCTGAGACCGAGCGCCTGCAGCAGCTCGCACGCCGCATACACTTCTTCGCGGCGGTCGCCGCCAGGAGCCGGCGTCAGCGACACGCGGATGGTGTCGCCGATGCCTTCCGCCAGCAGCACGCCCATGGCGGACGCCGACCAGACGAGGCCCTTCGTACCCATGCCGGCTTCGGTGAGCCCCAGGTGCAGCGGTTGATCGGTCTGCCGCGCGAGCGCGCGGTACACGGCAATGAGATCGCGCGGCCGCGAGCTCTTGCACGAGATGATGATTTGATCTTTGCGCAGGCCGCTTTCGATCGCGAGCGCTGTCGATTCGACCGCCGAGATCACCATGCATTCGTTGATGATCTCTTCGGAGGTCTTGCCGAGATCGCGATCCGTATTCTCCTGCATCTTCACGACGACGAGCTCCTGGTTGAGCGAGCCGCCATTGACCCCGATGCGCACCGGCTTCTGATGCTCCCCGGCGACTTTGCAAATGGTGGTGAACTGCTCATCGCGGCGCTTCCCCGTGCCGACGTTGCCGGGGTTGATGCGGTACTTGTCGAGCGCGCGCGCGCACTCGGAAAACCTGGTGAGCAGGATGTGCCCGTTGTAGTGAAAGTCGCCGATGAGCGGCGCAGTGCAGCCGGCGTCGAGCATCCGCTGTTTGATCTCGGGAACAGCCGCGGCCGCCTCGGGCAGGTTCACGGTGACGCGCACCATCTCCGATCCGGCCTCGGCCAGTTCGACGCACTGTGCCGCCGTGCCGCGCGCGTCGGCGGTATCGGTCATCGTCATCGACTGAACGACGATCGGCGCACCACCGCCGACATGGACGCTTCCGACCTTCACGCCGACGGTCTTGTGAACTCTCACCAGGCTCATGCGGGGATTAATCTCTCATGATAGCATCCGCCCTCGGAACCGCTGGCTGAGCGAAGTGGCATCGTCACGTGACCTAACGTCACTTGAGACGTGGGCCCCGCGTGTGGTTGGCGGATCGATGCCTCTTCTGTTCCTGGATGAGCGAGAGGCGAGCGATGACATCTTCGTGGAGCACGCGCATCTGGCGTCGAGTTTCTTCATCGCCAGCCCGGATCTCGACCCGCAGGTTTTCGTCGACAGTCCGGATCTCAGCCCACAGATTTTCGTCGACAGTCCGGATCTCGGCCCGCAGATTTTCGTCGAGAGCCCGGATCTCGGCCCGCAGGTTTTCGTCGACAGCCCGGATCTCGGCCCGCAGGCTCTTGTCGACAGCTCGGATCTCGCCCCCCAAGCCCTGATCGCCAGCACGAATCTCGTCTCGCACCGCAGAAAACTCACTGCGAACCTCGTCGCGGAATTGCAGGAACTGCGATTCGAGGCGATCCATCCGTTCGGGCAACGCTTCGAGGCTTTCCACGCGACGCTCCAGCCTATCTACACGACTGGCAAGAGTTTGCTGCGGCATCGACGGCACCTCGACTGCGGCAAGCCGCTCACAAGCACTCGTTCCCGCGACGAGTGTCTTTTGCCAGCGGTGTGCCATCTCGAGGACCGCCATATCGACCGACGACGCTACCATCGTCGCAGCGCCGCGCGCAACATCATGATCCATGTCCGCCCGGCGGCAGGAGTGAGTGCGACGTTTGACCGCAGCCGCCTTCGCGCCGGAGGCGCTTCCGCCTTCGCTGAAGCTTCGGCGGACCGCGGTAGCCTTGGCGGAGGCTGGTCGGCGAGCCTCGCCGAAGCTCGGGGAGAACCACGCCGAGCGGAGGCGGGAGCTCGCAGAGCACGCTGAAAAATCCTTGGGTATTTCTTCTCTGCCGCCTCCGCAGTCTCTGCGTTGAACGTGGTTTCTTAAAAAGCGTCGCCGCCCTAACCAGAGTCGCCTTACAACCGCCCGGCCTCCGCCGCGCGCGCCGGTCGAGATTCAGCTAGGATTGAGGCTGATGTCCGACACCATCGCCTGGCCGCCGAGCCGCCGGCGGCGTCGCGGCCGCCTGGTCATCCTCGCGGTGCTCGCCGTCCTCGTGTTGGGCGGCGGAACGGCGTTGTCCTACTACGTCGACGCGCTCTGGTTTGGCTCGCTCGGATACGCCGACGTGTTCTGGAAGACGCTGAATCTGCAGGCAGCGGTATTCATTGCGTTTGCGGCGATGACGTTTCTCGTTCTGTACGGATCGTTTCTCGCGCTGAAGCCCGCACACCTCGCCGACTTCGCCGGCGGCGGCACAATTATCATCAACGGTCAGCCAGTGAAGTTGCCGGTCGAACCGGTCCTGCGCCTGATCGCGCTTGGCGTGTCGCTCGCCATCGCCGCCGCCACCGGCGCCGGCATGATGGCGGAGTGGTCCACGCTCGCGCTCTACTGGTACGCCCCGAGCGCAACTGGCACGGTCGTCGATCCGATCTTCGGCCGGCCTCTGAATTTTTATTTGTTTACTCTTCCCGCCTGGCAGCTCATCGCCGGCTGGCTGACGACGCTGGCGGTGATCACCTGCGCCGTCGCCGGGTTCTTCATCGTCATCACCGGAGGCACGCGCGCGCTCGCCGGCCGTCGAGGCGGCGATATCGGTTCGTCGTGGCGCGGCCTTTCGATCACGTTTGCATTCCTGCTGCTCATGCTCGCGGCGCAGGTGTACCTCGGCCGATTCGGGCGGTTGTTCGACGACCACACAATCTTCACCGGCGTCACTTATACGGACGCGCATGTCACGCTGACGGGCCTGCTCGTCGTGTCGATAGCGCTGCTGCTCGGCGCTGGTATCGCCGCGGTCAACGCGGTGTCGGCGCCGCGCGTGCTCTGGCTGGCCGCGGCGGTCGTGCCGGCGGCAGTGTGCTACGTCGGCCTCGGTGTGTTCGGCTGGTACGTGAACAGTTTCATCGTCAAACCGAACGAGCTGGTCCGCGAGCGGCCCTACATCACGCACAACATCGAGTTGACGCGGCAGGCGTACGGACTGGACCGGATCTCCCAGCGGGCGTTTCCCGCCGAGACCAGCATCGAGGCGGTCGATCCGGTCAACAACCAGGCGACGCTGCGGAATATCCGGCTCTGGGACTGGCGGGCGCTTCAGGATACTCTTCGCCAGATTCAGGCAATCCGCACCTACTACGACTTCCCCGACATCGACATCGATCGGTACGCGATCGACGGTGCAATTCGGCAGGTCATGCTCGCCACGCGGGAGCTCAGCATCGAGAAGCTGCCGGAAAGCAGCCGGAACTGGATCAACGAGAAATTGATCTACACCCACGGCTACGGGATCACGATGAACTCGGTCAACGGGTTCACGCCGGAGGGACTCCCGACGCTCATACAGGCCAACATGCCGGTCCAGAGCACGGTACCGGGTCTCGCCGTGAAGCGGCCGGAGGTGTATTTCGGCGAGTTGACCAACACCGACGTCTACGTGAAAACGCGTCAGAAAGAATTCAACTACCCCCAGGGCGAGACCAACAGCCTCACGTCGTACGAAGGCAATGGCGGAATCGTGCTGGGCGGCATTCTGCGGCGCATGATTATCGCGCTCGACCGCGGCGATCTCGCGAAGCTGCCGTTCAGCGACGACGTGACCGCAGAGAGCCGGCTGCTGATGCGGCGCAATGTCCGGGATCGCGTGGCCGCGCTGGCGCCGTTCCTCACCGTCGACCCCGATCCGTACATCGTCCTCGATGACGATGGCCGGCTGTCGTGGCTGATGGACGCGTTCACGGTCTCCGACAGTTACCCGTACTCGCGCCACTACCGTCTGAACCGGAATCTCATCAATTACATGCGTAACAGCGTCAAAGTGGTCGTCGATGCCTACGACGGCACGACGACGTTTTATGTCTTCGACCCGAACGACCCGATCGTCGGGGCGTACCGCGGCATCTTCCCGAGTCTCTTCAAGGACGCCGCGGCGATGCCGCCCGGACTGCGCAAGCACGTGCGCTACCCCGAGCTGCTGCTGGAAATGCAGGCCGCCGTGTACGGCCTGTATCACATGACCAGTCCGGACGTGTTCTACAACCGCGAGGATCTCTGGACGGTCGCCACCGAAGTCGGCATGAACGAGCGCCGCGAGCAGGCGACGCAGGCCATGGAACCGAATTTCGTGCTGATGAAGCTGCCCGAAGAGAGTGCGACCGAGTTCATCGAGATTCTGCCGTTCACGCCGGCCAATCGGAACAACTTGATTGGATGGATCGCGGGCCGCAGCGACCAACCGCACTACGGCGACGCGATTGTCTACGACTTTCCGAAAACCAAGCTCGTGGACGGCCCGCTGCAGGTCGAGGCGCGGATCGATCAGAACGCGCAGCTGTCGGGCCAGCTGTCGCTTTGGAACCAGCAGGGCTCACACGTGCGGCGCGGCGCCCTGCTGGTGATACCGATCGGGCGCGCGCTGTTGTACGCGGAGCCCATTTACCTGCAGGCGGAGCGGAGCCCGATGCCCCAGCTGCGCCTCGTCGTGCTCGCGACGCAGGATCGGCTCGCGTACGGACCGACGTTCGAGTCGGCATTGAACGCGCTCTTCGGCGGCGGGGCGTCGTCGACGACCGCCGTGGCTGCGATCGCTCAAGCGGCGCCGGCGCCGCGGGGACCGGCATCGGCCGCCACCCCCGAAACTGCCGGCGATCTCAACGCGCTCATCGCAGAGGCCGCCAAAGACCTCGCGGAGTATCAGCGGCTGACGTCGGAAGGAAAGCTTGGAGAGGCCGGGCAGAGGCTCGAGGACTTGAAGCGGAAATTAGAGGAGCTGCAGAAGCGTCGTCGATAAAAAAGCTACCACTGTGGTAGCGCGCTTTTTTCTCTGGAGCATTTTCATGCGCATCCTACTTACGTTCCCGATGCTCGCGTTCACGCTGTTGATGGCGGCCGCCACAGCCGCGCAGAGCACTCTTCCACCGCCGCCTGACGTCGCGGCGCCGCCGGCTGGCGCCGCCAAAACCCCGTCGGGCCTCGCTTCGAGGGTCCTCTCTCCAGGGAGCGGCAAAACCCATCCGACGAAGATCGATCTGGTGACCGTGAACTACACGGGCTGGACGACGGACGGGAAAATGTTCGACAGCTCGGTCGTCCGTGGCCAGCCGGCCACGTTTCCGCTCGATCGCGTCATCGCCGGCTGGACCGAAGGCGTGCAACTGATGGTCACCGGTGAGAAGCGGCGGTTCTGGATTCCCGAGGCGCTCGCGTACAAGGGCCAGCGCGAACCAAAGGGTCTGCTCGTCTTCGATGTCGAGCTGATTTCCTTCGTCGAGTCGCCGACGCAAGCGCCGCCGGACGTGAAGGCGCCGCCTGCCGACGCGAAGCGGACGCCCAGCGGCCTCGCGTACAAACGGCTGCGGGAAGGCACCGGCGGACGCCATCCGAAACCGTCGAGCGAAGTCACCGTCAACTACTCGGGATGGACGACGGATGGGAAGCTCTTCGACAGCTCGGTCGTGCGCGGCCAGCCGGTCACGTTCGGCCTCGACGGCGTGATTCCCGGATGGACCGAAGGGCTCCAGCTGATGTTCGAAGGTGAGAAGACGCGGTTCTGGATTCCCGAGAAGCTCGCCTATAAAGGTCAAAGCCCGCCGTACGGCTTGCTGGTCTTCGACGTCGAATTGATCAAGATTCAGTAGGACGGGTGGGGCGGGAAAAACGGGAGGGCAGGAACGGCGGAATGGAACGAATCTAGCGACGCTCCCATC
>QHWL01000009.1 GCA_003222555.1 Acidobacteriota bacterium
CGACGAGTACGTAGGCGCATCCCTCTCGCGTCCAATAAGACCGGCCCTACACCAGATTCGGCCCAACTCCTCCCGCCCGTCCGGCCGTTCCCACCCTTCCTGCCCCCGCAATTGGCCCGCCGGCAAGGCATTTTTCTCGTACGTGCCCGCAGAACCGCTGGTCAGATTTTCACGTTGAATTAGCGCCGGCGCTTGACTGCCGGCACGGCCACGGCGTCCAGGCTGTGCGCGGTGACGGCCAAACGGCGCGTCACGCCAGCGATGGTAACCGGAACGGCGAGGTAGTCACCGCGGTCGAAGGCTGCGCGCGCTTTTTGCACGGCCCCCTCGGTGTCGGCGATGACCCGGCGCGCCTCGGCCAACGTTTTGGCCGGCGCGCGCGCCGTTTCGGCGGCCTTGAGCTTCGCATGCGTGGCGGTCAGAACCGCGGTGATGTCGCCGAGGGCGCGCTCGGCTTCGGACCGCGCCATCGCTTTGTGATCGGCCGCTTCCTTGGCGGCGCTCTGAGCGTGCTCACGGCTGTCGAGCGCGTGATTGAGGGCAAGCCGATAGTCGCGCGCATCGACCGCCTCGTGCGCGTGTTTGAGCGCCTCTTGCGCCGCGAGGAACTCTTCGTGCGCGTACTGGTCGGCGCCGGCAGCGCCGGCGGCGTCGATGGCGCCCTGCGCCTGATCTATCTCTTTGTCGGGCGGAGCGCCGCATCCTCCGACCGTGAGTGAGGCGACGACGGCGGCGGCCAAACCGAACCGACCGAAGGCGGGCATCTAGCTCAGTATACGACCGTTAACCGTTGCCGAGCGGCCTCCAATAACGATGAAAGAGTTATCGCCCGACGACCGCCCGCGCGAGAAATTACTGCGCCATGGCGCGCCGGCGCTCGGCGACAACGAGCTGGTCGCCCTCGTGTTGGGCAGCGGCTGCCGCGGCACGGGCGCGCTTGCGCTGGCCAACGCTCTGCTCACCACGCGCGGCGGCCTGCACGGACTGGTGCGATCGACGTGCGACGATCTGGTCCGAGTCGCGGGTGTCGGCCGCGCGAAAGCGGCGCAAATCGTCGCCGCGCTCGAGCTCGGGCGCCGCACGCTCACCCACGCGCCGAGCGCGCGCATTCAGCTGAGGACTCCGCACGAGGCGGCCGCGTACCTGATGCCGGTCTTTGGCTCGAGGCCGGTCGAGCAATTCGGCGTGGTACTGCTCGACACGAAGCATCGCGTGCTTCGAACTGCGGTGCTGGCGATCGGCACGTTGAATTCGACCGTCGTCCAGCCACGCGACGTCTTTCGCGAGGCAGCCCTCGGCGGCGCGGCCGCTATCGTCGTTTTCCACAACCATCCATCGGGGGATCCCTCGCCGAGCCCGGACGATAAGGAGCTGACCGGGCGATTGGCGGCCGCCGGGACTTTGATGGGCATCGACGTCGTGGATCACATCATTCTGGGGGACGCGCGGTATTGCAGCTTCAAAGAGATGGGGAAGATTTAAACGAGGCCGATACACTCGGATTGCTCGCGATAACGTTCACCCGAGCCTTGCCTCGGCGAATTCCGGCCGACGATCAGATGAACGGCGCATGACAGCCGATCGGTATAGACTTCGTCGTTGAAGGAGGCTCCAAATGCACCGATCTACTGCAATCCTGACCGGCACGATCGTTTTCGCCGTGGCGATCGGCTCGGCGCAACAACCTTCGAACGGCGGACCGTACAAGGTGCTCAAGCGGGCGAACGTCGGCGGTGAAGGTAACTGGGACTATATCTATGCTGACGTCGCTGGACGGCGGCTGTACATTCCGCGCCGCGCCCCGGCAGCTGTCGCGCCAACCGACGCGAGACCCGCAGCGCCCGCGATTCGGACTCGGCTGTCGATCTTCAGTCTCGACACGATCGAGCCAATCGGTGAAATTGACGGCATCGGCGGGAATGGTACCGCGGTCGACCCGAAATCGAACCATGGCTTCACGAGCAGCAAGCCAGTCTCGATGTTCGATACCAAGACGATGAAGCTGATCAAGACCATCGATGTGGGCGCCGCGCAGCCGGACGGCATTTACTTCGACGCCTTCAACGACAGAGTCTATGTCTTCAGCCATCCCACGAAGGACGCGACGGTGATCGACTCCAAGGACGGCACGGTGCTCGGCACGATCGACCTGGGTGGCGTGCCGGAGCAGGGCGTGGCTGACGGCAAGGGCACGCTCTACGTCGTCATGCAGGACGCGCAGGGCAGCGTCACGGCCGTCGACGTCAAGACGATGAAGGCGACGGCGCACTATCCGCTTGGGGACAAAGGTGGATGTAACGGGCTTGCCTTAGACGGGAAGAACCACGTGCTCTTCGCGGCCTGCGCCAGATCGGGCAAGGTGACGGCGCAGCCGACGCAGCCCGGGCCTCCCCAGCCGGCGGAGCCGATGATGGTACTTCTGAGCTCGGAGACCGGCAAGATCCTCGCGAACCTGCCGCTGGCCGGCGGCTCCGACGGCGTGGTGTTCAACCCGGCCACGATGGAAGCTTTCAGCACGCACGGCAACGGCACGCTGACCGTCGTCAAGGAGAAGAGCCCGACGAGTTTCGAGGTCGAACAGAATCTCGAGACGATGAACGGCGCCCGGACGGTGACGTTCGACAGCAAGACGAACCACATCCTGACGATGAGCTTTGAGCGTGGCCCGGCGCCGCCGCCGCCACCTGGCGGAGGCCGCGGGCCCCAGGGAACGCCGGTACCTGGGACGTTTACGATTCTTGTGATTGGCAAGTAAATGCACGCCAGCAAGCCCAAGAAAATCGCGCCGCGTGCATCCGTAAGGTCCTGACGATCCGAATGCGATGACGCGTACACACTCGGCTTGGCAGCAGGTTACCCAACCAGAGATCGCTTAACCTTGAGGACAATTGCTCTCGCTCGAAGGGCGGGCCTGGCGCAGAGGATTCCGCGGGGAGTCGCGATGTCTGTCCATCAGGGGTTACGCGTCGTTGCGCTGGCGGCCGCCATCGCCGTGTGTGCCTGCGCGGCGGCCACGCCCCCCTGGAGGAAGTTCACGGCGCCCGAGAGTGTCGACACCATCGCGCACGCCCAGGTGAAGATGCGCGACGGGGTGCGCCTTGACGCCACCATCCTCAAGCCGGCCACGCCCGGCGGCCCCTGGCCGACCGTGCTCGTGCGCACGCCCTACAAGAGCGAACTGGACGTCGGCGGTCCATTTCTCCGCCGCTTGCTGGAGAGGGGCTACGCCATCGTGCAAGAGCACGAGCGCGGGCGTTTCCTGTCCGAAGGCCAGCCCGGCATGCTCCGCCGCGCGGGGGAGGACGGCTGGGACACGCTCGACTGGATCGCGGCTCAGCCCTGGTCGAACGGCAAGGTCGCGACTTATGGCTGTTCGTCCTCTGCGGAGAACCAGCTCAAGCTCGCTTCCCTCAACCATCCTGCCCACAAGGCGATGATCGCCTATTCGGCCGGCGTCGCCGTCGCCGAGGTCGGGCCGTTTCGCGAGCAGGGCAATTTTTGGCGGGGCGGAGCGTGGCAGCAAGGCTGGTTCAATTATTTCATCGACGACGTCCAGACCCACTGGCCGCAGCTTCCGCCCGGTCTTTCTGATGAAGAGCGCCAGCGCGCCAGCGCGGCCTTCAGCATTGACAAGAACAGTCCGTTTTCGCAGGACGACTACGCGAGGGTGCGCATGCACCTGCCCATGATCGAGATGGAGACGGCGCTAGGGGCCACGGAGACCGAGATCAAGGCCTATCTTTCGCGCGGCCCGGTTGATCCCTACTGGAGCCTCGACCGCGTCGTCGATGCAGACCAGATCCGCGTGCCGGGCCTCTGGGCCGAGGCGCTCTATGACATTTCGGCGCGCTCGACCGTCGCTTTCTTCGAGAAGACACGGAAGGAGAACCCCGACGGGCGCCATGCCATCGTGATCACCAACGGCAAGCACTGCGCCTTTGGCGGCGAGACCGCGACGCAAAAGATTGGCGACCGGCCGATCGGCGATCCGCGCTTCGACTATGGCGGCCGCCAAATCGCCTGGCTCGACCGGTGGATGAAGGGCGACGAGGCCGTCGCGAGGCCGGCGCATCCGGTCACCGTCTATATGGCTGGCGCCAATCGCTGGGCGGACTTCGACGCGGTACCGTGGGCCGGGCGCGACCCCTCGCGTGCTTTCTTTCTGTCCGGCGGCGGGGCGGCCAACACGTTGAAGGGCGATGGCACGCTGGTCGCCGAAGCGCCCGTGGCGACTGTCGCCGACAGGTTCACCTATGACCCGGCCTATCCCGTGATCGCTCATGGCGGAGAGATCAGCGGTATGGGCCCTGATCAGCAGGACGGCGCCTTCGACCAGCGCGTCAACGAGGACCGGGACGACGTGCTGGTCTACACCAGCGAGCCGCTCACGGAGGATCTGGCCGTCTTCGGTTACATCGAGACCGAGCTGTTCGTCGCGTCGGATGCGCCCGACACCGACTTCACCGTGAAGCTGGTCGACGTCGCGCCCGACAACACGGCCTGGAACATCGCCGACTCGATCCAGCGCATGCGGTATCGCGATGGCGAGGCGAAAGCTGTGTTCATGGCTCCGGGCGAGGTCTACCGCATCACCCCTCCGCCCATGCTGGCGGCCAATGTCTTCCTCAAGGGCCACCGCGTGCGGCTGGAGGTGTCCTCAAGCAACTTTCCCAGCTACGCCCGCAACCTCAACACTGCAGCCGACCCGTATACATCGATCTCGACCCGCATCGCGGCCAACGAGGTACATCATGGCCGCCAGCGACCATCGAAGCTCGTGTTGCCGGTGGTGAAGCTGCCGCCGCGGTGATCCGGATGCCTCGGCGTCGACTCGGAACTGCATCGTGCCACGTTTCGGTTGTGGGACTACAGTCCAGCACCACATCCGACCGAGAAGCAGTCTGGAACGTGACCGGTGTTGAAATGGTGCTCGAGCTCTGTCGTGGTCGGAATGGTGAGCCGAGATACACGATCCCAGGCTTTTGACGCTGACCGCATTGCCCGGGTAATCTCACGACGCCACTCGGCTCCCATACCAACGACTCGTGATCGTCGTCAAACGACTGCCACCCGCCGAAAAGCGGCATAGAATGGTGGCATTCCTGGCCAACACCGCCAAGTACTGCCGAGCCTGTGAAAAAATGCGACGTTCGAACGCAGAGCTCGCAGAGCGCGCCGAGAAATTCTCAGGCATTTTCTTCTCGGCGGCCTCCGCGGTCTCTGCGTTGAACGTGATTTGTTCACAATCTGTGAAGATGTCAATGGACAGCGTGTCATGAAGCCTTGGGAGTTACTCGGTCACACCCGCACGCCGGACGGGGACGACATGACGCTGATGCGTCGCAGCGGCGAGTACGTCATTCTCGCCAACGGCAGGACCCTCATGTCGAGCCGCATGCACGGCTCGGAGGAGGCACTGGCCATGCTGGCCTGCCGGCGGGCGCGGACACTGAAGGAGCCCTGCGTGCTTGTTGGCGGCCTCGGCATGGGTTTCACGCTGCGCGCGACACTCGATCTGCTGCCGCCGGCTGCGACCGTGGTCGTCGCAGAGTTGCTGCCCGCAGTGGTGGAGTGGAACAGGGGCCCGCTCGGGCCGTTGGCGGCCCATCCGCTGACGGATCGGCGGGTGCGCGTCGACGTGGGCGACGTCGCGGCAACCCTGGGTTCGGGCCGCGCCCGGTTCGACGCCGTGCTGCTCGACGTGGACAACGGCCCGGACGCGCTCACCGCGTCGCACAACGTCGGGCTCTACAACGACAGCGGGTTGGCCGCCATTCGCGCGGCCCTCAAGATCGGTGGGGTGTTGGCCGTCTGGTCGGCTCGGGAAGATCGAAAATTCGAGCAGCGCCTGCGTCATGGCGCGTTCACCGTCGAAGTGGCGCGCGTGCGCGGCCGGCTGAAGAAGGGCGGCCCGCACCACGCGATCTTCCTCGGCCACAACCGTGCGGCCTGAGGAACAGGGCTAAACTCCTGCGCTACGCCTTCCAACTCCTAGCGCAGGCGTGAGTCATTCCTCGCGGGTGGCGGGTCGAGCCGCCCGTAAGCGATACTTACCAGACGTAGAAGATGTCCAGGCTCCTGTACTTCGATTGTTTTTCCGGTATCTCGGGCGACATGGTCCTCGGCGCGTTAATCGATGCCGGGCTCCCACTGGAGGATTTGAAGCGCGCGCTCGGAAGTCTGGCCGTGTCGGGGTTCGACATCAGCACGAGGCGTGTGCTTCGGGCGGGCCTCTCGGCCACGCAGTTCATCGTGCACGAGCACGGCACCCCGCAAGCACCCCGCACCCAGCACGATCATCACAATCACGGGCGCTCGCACTCCCACGATCATGATCACGCCGCCTCGCAGTCCGATGATCGCGAGGGCGTGCATCCCCATCGGACCCTGTCCGAGATCTTCGCGCTGATCGATCGGTCCGGGTTATCGGCGGCGGCCCGCGACCGCGCAAAGGCGTTGTTTCGGCGTCTTGGCGAAGCGGAAGCCTCCATCCACCAGGTGCCCGTCGGCGAGGTGCATCTTCACGAAGTCGGCGCGCTCGATTCTATTATCGACATCGTCGGCGCCGTGTTTGCGCTGGAATGGTTCGGCCTCGATCGGATCGTCTCATCGCCGCTCAACGTCGGCGGAGGCATGGTCGAGTCGGCTCATGGCCTGTTTCCCGTGCCGGCGCCGGCCACCGTGAAGCTGTTGGGCGAGGCGCCCATCTACGGAGGCACCGTGCAGAAAGAGCTCGTGACGCCGACCGGCGCGCTCATCGTATCGTCCTACGCTTCTGCATTCGGCGCGATCCCCGCGATGACGCTCGATGCAGTGGGATACGGCGCCGGCGAGCGGGATTTCGCGGCGACGCCAAACGTCCTGCGAGTGCTGATCGGCCGCGCGTGCGGGAATGATGTCCGACCCCCGACCGAGCGTGTGACCGTGATCGAATGCGAGATTGACGACATGAACCCGCAGCTGTTTGGCGTGGCGATGGACCGGCTCTACGAGGCGGGCGCCCTCGAAGTGTTCTACGTGCCCGTGCAGATGAAGAAGAACCGCCCGGGCACGCTGCTCACCGTGGTGACGGCCCCCGAACGGCGCCCGAAGCTGGCCGACATCATCTTCAAGGAGACGACCACCATTGGCCTGCGGCACCACGACGTCGACCGGGAATGCCTCCAGCGCGAGCTGATCACGGTCGAAACGCCGGCGGGCGCCGTGAGAGTCAAGATCGCGTGGCGCGACGGTCGCGTCGTCAACGCTGTGCCCGAGTTCGAGGACTGCGCCCGGCTGGCCACGGCGACGAATCTTTCTGTGAAGGAAGTGCAGGCGCTCGCCATGAAGGCGTACGGCAGCCGCATCGATTCTTCGGATCGCCCCTCGTGAGCCGCTTCTTCCTGACGACCGCCATCGATTATGTCAACAGCCGCCCGCATCTCGGGACGGCCTACGAAAAGATCATGGCGGACGTCATCGCCCGGTACAAACGGCTGTGCGGGGTCGACACGCGGTTTCTCATGGGGAACGACGAGCACTCGCAGAATGTCTTTCGGATGGCGAGCGAAGAGGGCCTGGACCCTCTCGCTTACTGCGATCAGATGGAGCAGCAGTTCCGCGACACGTGGCGCAGGCTGGATATCTCGTTCGACGACTTTATTCGAACCACCGAGGCGCGCCACAAAGCCGGCGTCATCGACCTGATCAGCCGGATACACGATGCGAGCGACATCTACGAGGGGGTCTACGAGGGCTGGTACTGCGTCGGGTGCGAAGCGTTCAAGCAGGAGAAGGATCTCGTCGTCTCGTCGACGGCAACTGTCCGATCCATCTGACCAAACCGCAGTGGATTCGTGAGAAGAATTTCTTTTTCCGGTTGTCGAAGTATCAGCAGTCGCTCCGCGACCTCTTCGCGGCGCATCCCGAGTTTCTCCAACCCGACAATCGCCGGAATGAAATCCAGCGGCTGCTGGAGAGCGGGCTCGAGGATATCTCGGTGAGCCGCGCCGGGCAGGCCTGGGGGATCAGGCTGCCCTTCGATCCATCGAGCGTTGTCTACGTCTGGTTCGACGCGCTCATCAACTACGCGTCGGCGGTGGGCCTCGGCGGCGACGCGGAGATGTTCGCGCGCTGGTGGCCAGCCGATCTCCACATCATCGGCAAAGACATCACCCGATTTCACGCGGTCATCTGGCCGGCGATGCTGATGAGCGCCAAGCTGCCCGTGCCACGCCAGGTCTTCGGACACGGATTCATGACGTTGAACGGCCAGCGGATGAGCAAATCGCTCGGCACCGCGATCGATCCGATCGAAGCCGCCGATCGGTTCGGCGCCGATCCGCTGCGACTCTATCTTGTCAAGGAAATCGCGTTTGGCGGCGACGGCGACTTCTCGTGGGAGCGCTACGACGAGCGCTACAACGTCGATCTGGCGAACAATCTCGGCAACCTGGTCAGCAGGGTCACGGTCATGGCCGGCCGGTACCGTCAGGGCCGGTTGACGCCGACCGGGGCGGGCTCGGATCAACTGGCGCGGCTCGGCGCACAAGCCGCGGCCGATTACCGGCGGTCGATGGACGCGCTCGCGCTGCACGAGGGCGCGGCGGCCGCCTATCGGCTGATTGATGGCACCAACGAGTTCATCGCTGCCACATCGCCATGGGCGCTCGCCAAAGACCCTGCGGCCGCCGATCGATTGTCGCAGGGGCTGTTCGACGCAGCGGAGGCGATTCGTCTCGCGGCCGTGTTGCTCTCGCCGATCATGCCCGCGTCGAGCAAGGACATTCTTCGGCGCGTGGGCGCGACGAGCGAGGGCTTGAATCTCGACCGCGACGGCCGTTGGCGCGCCCACGGCGAACGTGTCCTCCTTCAGGAAGGACCCCTCTGGCCTCGAACCGATGGCGACAGTCTGCGCTCGGGCCCGGCGCCCGCGGCCGTTGCGAGCGGGGGTGGGGCCCCGCGCGCTGTAAAGAAATCTGACACGCGCGCTGGCGTCGCGCCCCTCGGCGACGCCCGAGGGCGAGAGTCTACGCTCGAGCCCGAGGTCCGTAAGCGCGCGGGGGTGGGGCCCCGCGCGCCACAAGATCAAGATAATGTTAAGGAGCCCTCTGTGGAACCGACCGACAATCCGACTACTCCGGCGCAGCCCGTAACCACCGCGCCCTCACAACCCGCGCCGTCGGGACAGCCTGCAGGCGATCGCATCTCGATCGACGAGTTCATGAAAATCGAGCTTCGCGTCGCCAAGGTGCTCGCCGCCGAGCGTGTGCCGAACTCCCGGAAGTTGATCAAGATGCAGGTTGACGTCGGCACCGAGCACCGCACCCTCGTTGCCGGCATCGCCGACGCCTACGAACCCGAGGCGCTTGTCGGCCGGTCGGTCGTCGTCGTGTTCAATCTCAAGCCCGCCAAGCTCATGGGCATCGAGTCGAATGGGATGGTG
>QHWL01000729.1 GCA_003222555.1 Acidobacteriota bacterium
GCCCCCCGGGCCGTACGGCCCGCCGTCGACCACGGTGTACATATCGACCGCAGTGACTCGGCCTTCCTTGGTAAACCCGACCTTCATCCGGCCGTGCAAGGCGGGACGCGCGCCACCAATGGCGTGCTCTTCCTCGCGACTGATGCGCATCTGCACTGGCGTGCCCGTCTTCTTGGCCAGGAGCGCCGGGATAATATCCGTGACCGACCCCGTCCCCTTGCTCCCATAACCGCCGCCGCAGTACTCGCTGATAAGCACAACGTTCTCCGGCTCGATGCTCAACCAGCGCACCACCGACATGACGGTCTGCACGGCGCTCTGGGTCGACAGGTGGATGAACAACTTGCCGTTCTGCCAGTACGCCATCGAAGTGCGGCTCTCAAGGCACTGATGGCTGGTGTTCGGCGTCACAAACGTTTCATCGAGGATGAGCGCCGCCTTCTTGAAGCCGGCCTCAATGTCGCCGTACGACCAGGGCGCATCGGTGTCCTTGCCCATCGGTAGACGACCCGCCTTGTACTCCTCGACCTCTGCCTCCGTCCATTTCAGGTCGTGAACCTCCGGAAGCGGCGGCGGCTGGCCCGGCGTTGGCCTAGGACGCATCCAGACGTTCCCCTCCAAACGGGCATTCATCGCACCCGGCAGCAGCGACGCGACCGGATCCACGCTGAACGGCAGCGGTTCCCACTGAATGTCGATCTTTTCGATCGCTTCAACAGCCGTCAGTTCGTCGACCGCCGCCACAGCCAGAACTGGTTCGCCCTGATAGAGAGGCTCGTTGGTCAGCGCCTTCTCACTCTTTGGGTTGGCTCTAATGACCTGGCCCGCGTCATTGACCTGATCCTTGGGACCAGGCACATCGTCGGCCGTCAGGATCGCTTTCACGCCGGGCATGGCGAGCGCCGCCCTGGTGTCGATGCTCCTGACACGGGCGTGCGGGTAAGGGCTCAGAAGGAGCCGCGCGAACAGCATCCCCTGCGCGCGGAAATCTTCGGCATACCGTGCGCGACCGGTGACTTTGGCGCGCAGGTCAGGGGTTGAGTAGTTCTGACCAACCAGCCTCTTTTCAGCCATCTCGGACCTCCGCGCAAACACAAATTCTCCGGGACTGGATCGGGTCTAAAGTACAGAGAGTATACACGTTCGGGGATTGTCAAGACGTTTGCGGTCTGCTCTGATGCCGCCATGTCTGGCCGGTAGTGTCCCACAGTTCGGTCGTCACGCGGCACGGCAATAGTAGTTTAACAATCCGCCAAGACGCTGACGACGGCGAATCCTAATGGCATTCTTCGTGGGCATGAGGGTGTGCACGGCGAATTCCAAAATGTGTGAGCATTCTCTGCCCGTGTCGCGATCTTGGTAGGATTGTGCGGTGCGCGATCTGGTCGTGCTTGTTCTGCATCTGCTGGCAACAGTTGCCCGGCTCGCCGGTCCCGGCGGCGCTCGCTCCGTGGTGGCCGAATCCGTGCTCGTCAAGCACCAGCTGCTGATCCTCAATCGTTTTCGAAAACGGTCGCCCAATCTCCGTCCCTCTGATCGCGTGGTCGCCGGCCTGTGTACCCTCTTCATGCGCCCGGGCCGGTTGATCTGTTCCGCGATCGTCTTCAACCGTTATGCCTTCATCGAACGCTGACACGGCGGAAGTATCGCCGGCTATTCTCGTCCAAGGGACCGACGAAGCCGGGCCTCAAGGGGCCCAGCCAGGAAGTGATAGCCGCCGTCGTCGATATGAAATGCCGGAATCCGACCTGCGGTTGTCCACGGGTCGCTCAATAGATCGCCTTGGCCTTCGGCATTCCGATCAACAAGGATGTGGTACGGCGCATTCTCGCTGCTCGGTACCGGCCGAAACCAGACTCGGCGGGGCCGTCCTGGCTCACGGTGGTCACGCGAAGGACAGTTTATGGAGTCTTGACGGTCAATCATCTGGGCCACCACTCCCACCCACTTCCGATTGTCAGCCAATGGTCAGCGTCTACTTCGTCAGCTACCCGCCCGAGCATCCGCGCCTGGCGGATGATGCCGGAGGCGGCTCACAACGTCGCATCTGAGCGGAGGACTGAATGCCGGTGCTATGATCGCAAATCCCAATGCACGGGAGGTAACGCAAATGGATTCCATGATTGATTCATTGTTCGATCAGTATGAACGCGGTCGGATGACGCGTCGGCATCTTGTCCAAGCGCTGGCCGCCCTCGTATTGCCGACGAATGTCCTGGGGCAGGACGCCGCCCGGGCTCCCGCTCCAATCGTTCGCGGCCTGTCCGTCAACCACGTCGCGCTCACGGTCAGCGATATTCCACATTCCTTCGCTTTTTATGAACGATTATTTGGGGTCACAAAAGGCTGGCCGGCAACGAACTCCGGGACTGGTATCCACATGGATTTGCCTGACGGGTATGTCAGCATCGATTCAGTCGCCGAAAAGAAAGGCGTCATCACGCATTTCGCCGTCGCAGTCGACCATATGGATCAGGACGGTGCGAAACGCCTCGCTGACAAAATCAACCGCGAGTTGCCGGACGCCAAAGCGAGAGATGCGTATCAGGCGAACACCGCGGGATCGACGGTCAATCTCCGTGATCCCGACGGCGTTTTCGTGCAAATCTCGTCGAGAGACGGGCGCTGATCAGACGTTCGGCGACCAGATTCACGCGAGGATTCCGTTCCATCTGCGGTGGCGCCCAAACGTGTAAGAGGGCACTATCGGCGCGCCGAGGTTCGACGACAGAACAACATGAGAGCCGCCTCGCTATCAAGCGATCGCGGGTCGTCGCGATGCGTCGGTAGAGGACTTCACCACTTCCGTGACAATTCGGATCTACTGATCCTGCCGGACGATGTCCCGGC
>QHWL01000730.1:0-524 GCA_003222555.1 Acidobacteriota bacterium
CACGCGAAGCGTGTTGTCGTCTTGCCAGGCAATGCGCAGATGCGTCGGCAGGTTCATGAGCCCGGGCGCGCCATACGCCTTGCATTGAGTGCCGGCCGCTTCGTCTTTCGCCTGGTTCCAGGCATCGGCGGCTTTCTTACCGGCCGCTGAGATGGGAATCCCAATGTAGTCGCCTTTTGCCGGCGGCACCATGCGCAGACGCCAGTTTTGCGTGATGAGCGACGACCAATAACCGGTCGGATCGAACGGTGCGGCGGCTCTGGGGGACGGTTGCGGCTGGTTTGCCCGACCTTGTCCCCGACCCTCACCGTGCATCGCCAGCAATGCGATGACGAGTCCCCCAGCGCCGACCGAGAACGCGCGGGCACGGCTTCGACGAACCGGGTACTCCATGGCCTCCCTTTCGCTATGACTTGGCGTTCGTCAGGCTCTTGTACACGGCTTCCACGAAATCATTCGTGGTCCACGGGCCCGACGTCGCGCCGTATCGAGCTTTATACGGCTTTGCCGGATCGGCGGCCTTG
>QHWL01000730.1:591-2992 GCA_003222555.1 Acidobacteriota bacterium
AGATCCGCCCGTGGCCCGGCAACACGTCGGTGCCGCCCTGCTGCCGCGCGCTGGCATTGGGACCGTTCGGCAACCCGACGAACGGACCTGGCGGAATCGCCATTTCGATGACGCGATTCAGCGCATCGATTTCCCCTTTGAGGCTGCCGCCTCTCGCAAGGTCGATCACTGGAAAGCGATCCGTATCGATCATATTGCCCGCCACAATGACATCGGACTTGCGAAAAAAGACGATGGTGTCGCCGTCGGTGTGAGCGGCGGGCTGGTGGAGGATCTCGATACCTTCATCGTTGAAATACATCGTTCGCCGCCGCTCGATGAACGTTTCGCTCGGCCACATTTCGCTCGGAAACGGCGACGTCCCGCCCGATCCGGTGGGCAGGCGCATCCGCGTGAGGACCTTCTCGTGGGAGAGGACTCTGGCAGCGTCCGCGTCGGACCCCGCGATCGTCGTCGCCCGGCCAACAGGACCAACCGCAAAGCTCGTGATGTTGCGCCCGGCTTTGGCGATCTTCCCGTTGCCCCCGACCACGTCGAGATCGGCGCTGGTATCAATGATGTAGCGAATCGGCTGGCTGGTCAGCTTCGCGACCGCAGCCACCACCTCGCCCGATGCTTCCGCAGATCCCGCGTTCGCCAGTACGACGCCGTTCGAACCGATCTGCGCGCCGATGTTGGCGCTCGCGCCGACAATCATGTAGAAGTTCGGCCGGATCTGAAGGATCTCGAGGCCAGCCCCGTTGCGCTGCGCAAGCACTCTGACGCCCGACACACACAACGTGACGCCAAAGACTGCGGCGAGTGGCCGTCGCCGGATCCTCGCCCTTACGCTACGAAGGAGTGCATCCACTATCATTTATTTACCTCCGCAACCATTTACCTCCGCAACAGTCTCTGCACCGCACGGTTTGGCGTGGGCTCGCGCGTCATGGCGCGAACACTGAACAATGACTTGACCTGATTCCGATTCGACCGACCAACCGCGGCCCATCCTACACTCGCCACACCTGAGACAAGAGATTTTCTCGTCAGTCGGGTCACCCAACATGGTTCGACCGACGACGTCGTGGGATATGAGGGCGTGGGCTCCACGATCTTCTTGCCGTCGAGGGCGATTCCTGGATGGCCAGCCGACGTTCCGCTTCCCGCCGATCCGGGGACTACGCGGCCAGCGTACTTCGGGTGGTCCGCGACCGCGTCGACGTCTCTCGCGATGCTGTTCACCCATGTAGCTCGACCGGTGCCTGCTGACGTCGAGGGCGTTGGCCGCGAACGAAGCGCGACCGAAGCCTTCTTCCATCTCCGCCTGCAGACGCTTCCTGAAACCATGGGTCGGTTCAGCCTGAACGCCGCGCTGCCGGTCGCATTTGATGGTATCGGAACCTGGACGTGAACGTTCTGTGCGACGTGGCCCCTCGGGTGGGCGAGACAGAGCGACGGGATTTTTCAGTTCGCGCTGGTGAGCGGCTATCCCGTCAGGAAGGCGCGTTTGGAGGCCGTAGTGGCGAAGCTCCCCAGCTCGTCAAGCGGTTTGGACGTCTCTAATGGCGTGCTGCTGACCCTCGTGAGCGTGAGCCTGATGCTAGCGCTCGCGTGCGCGAACACCGCCAGTCTGCTGCTCGCGAGAGCGACCGCCCGCAGGCGCGAGATGGCGGTGCGTTTGAGCCTCGGCGCCGGACGGCCCCGAGTCTGCGGCAAGTCTTCACTGAAAGTGTCCTGCTGGCCTCTCTGGGCGGAGTGCTCGGCGTGCTGTTCGCGGTCTGGGGCGTCCGCGCCTTGACGCTGCTGCTATCCAACGGCCAGGAGAACTTCACGATTCGCGCGGAATTGAACTGGTGCGTCCTGGGTGTGACGGCTGCACTCTCGCTGCTCAGCGGCGTTTTGTTCGGCCTTGCCCCGGCGATCCGATCGACGCGTGCGGATGTCGGGGGCCGGCCCATCGCCTTCCAGCGGCGGAGCGGCGGCTTTATCCGCCTCCACAAAGCATCGTCGATCAGACGCTCGGACATGCGTGACCGCCTCGCCCTCGGTCACGCGACCGTACCAATTCGCACGGCTCAGTACAAGTGGCACGTTAGTTACTTTTGAAACGCGCTCTAAGTCACACGTACCAGAGGGGGATATCCACACCTGATGGTCACGGAGGGTGAAGGGGCGTGCGACGAACATTCTCGTCGCACGCGCAGGGCTTCGATGTATATTGCGCATTCTGCGGCTGCCCAAAACGGAAATCCCAGTTGATACAAAGGATTGCGGTCATGAGGGCAATTCTTTCGACGCTCGTGACCGTTGTTCTTGTCCTGCCTGGATGTGGTGGTGGCGGATCGCCGATCGCTTCTTCTGCTGCTGTCACGAATCAACGAGTACTGTCACGATGAACGTCGGCGATGGCCAAGTGTTT
>QHWL01000735.1:0-1521 GCA_003222555.1 Acidobacteriota bacterium
CCCACCTTGAAGGCGTGAGTGCCAGTGACGTAGGACAACGCCGCCATGGGCACGCGCCGGTCCGGCAGTGTGCCGCTGTAGTTCACTGCGGCTACCGTGCGTTGTAGGGTGAGCAGATCCCAATGCGCGATGTCGACGAACCAGGGGTCGATATTCGCGCCGGGCGTCAGAGGACCGTAAAGGTGGATGTTGGCCGGCCGCGGCCAGCCGGTGGTCGTCTTGAAGACGTCCGGCTGATACCCGGTGTGGAGCCGTTCCACGACCTCGCTATAGCCCGCTTCCAGCAACACGCGGTTGGTGACCACCGAGGTCCACTTGACCGCCGCGTTATGGTAGTTGGCTTCGCCAGGATTGCGGCGGCGCGAGGCCCGAGAGGGCTCGATGCCGTAGGTGAATTCGTGTCCCTTGTACTTGAGCGGGCGGTCGAGAAATACGCTGAGCTTGTTCTTCGGTGTGATCTGACCGGTCAGCCTCACGAGGGGGATGAGGATGTACTGATCGACGACCGCCGGGCTGCCGTCCGGCATGTAGGAGTTGGCGACGCGCTCATTGACCGACATGTAGCGGAACGAACTGAAAAACCAGAGCTTGTTCCGGATGACGGGGCCGCCGAATGCCGGGTTATAGTCCCGGATGTGCTCGACGCCTGTCGGCAGCGTCAGTCCCTTTGCCCGCAGCGCTGGCGTGAGGTTGTCGGCCTGCCAGCCTTTTTCGGTCGTGCCGAAGTACATCGCGCCACTGAACACGTTGCCGCCATCGCGAGGAATATGGTTCACGCGCACGCCGCCCGCCGAGACCTCCGCGAGCTGCGAGCTGGTCGTGAATGCGATCTCCTGGAAGGCCGCCTGATTCAGGTAATTCTGAATGGCGCCGTCGTTGAAGGCGGGAGTGAAGAGCATGCCGTCAATCTGCATGGTGGTGTGGAGCTCGCTCGCCCCGTGTACACGCATGTTGACCTGCTCCATCATCTGCTGGCCCCCGACATCCGGCTTGCTCAGTCGCACGCCCTGCGCGAGATAACCGAATGATTGCGTGTTGCGCGGCGTCGGCAGGGCGTCGAGAAGCGCTCGACTGATGACATCGGTCTTCTGCGACGACTGCACGTCCACGATCGGCGCTTGGCCCGACACCGTCACCGACTCTTGCAGCGCGCCGACCGACAGCTGTCCGTTGATCGTCATCGTAAAGTCTGACGGCAGCTCGACACCTTCTCGCACGACGGTGGTGAAGCCCACCAGGGTAAACGTCAGCTTGTAAATGCCCGGCCGCAACTGGACGATCGTGTAGCGGCCTTGTCCGTCGGTCACCGCCGACCGGGAACCTTCGATCAGCGCCGGGCTGCCAGCTTCAACCGTGACGCCGGGCAGCACCGCCCCACTGGAGTCGGTGACCGTTCCCGAAAATGCGCTCTGCGCCGCGGCCCCAGCTGGCAGCAGCGCGAGCCAAGCCAGACTTACGAGCAGCGACGGAACGAATCTGTTTTTCCCCATCTCTGCCTCCCCTGAAAAAATCACCCACGTC
>QHWL01000735.1:1611-2781 GCA_003222555.1 Acidobacteriota bacterium
TCGGGCTCACCTGTTGGCAAGCTGACGAACCGGCTCGGCTGCGATCCAAATTATCGAAGCAAATCGGCATTCCAGCTGGCTTTCGGGGCTGTTATGATGCCGGCGCCATGAATTCGGCGCGGGAGGCGGCTGATACCTGTGGGCTCCGCAGGAATCGTACGAGACGACGGACCGTGTTTCTGTCGTGTGCCGTCGTTCAGGTGATCGCGGTATCCCTTGTCGCAGAATCGATCGCTCAGGCGCCAATCCGCCCGCCTGACGTCATGTTCGTGCCGACGCCGCAAGAGGTCGTCGAGGCGATGCTCAAGATGGCGAAGGTTACCGCGTACGATGTCGTGTACGACCTGGGATCCGGCGACGGGCGCATTCCGATCACGGCTGCCAAAGAGTACGGCGCGCGCGGCGTCGGCATCGACCTCGACCCGCGACGCATCAAGGAGGCGAACGACAACGCGAAGGCGGCGGGCGTTTCCGACAAGGTCACGTTCCTCAATCAGGATCTCTTTACAACGGATATCAGTGACGCGACGGTCGTCACGCTTTACCTGTTGGCTTCATTGAACCTCAAGTTGCTGCCAAAGCTGATGCGAGAGCTGAAACCCGGCACGCGGGTTGTGTCGCACGCGTTTGGTATCGGAGACTGGAAGCCCGAGCGGACGATCCGCGTCAATGGGCAGAGCGTGTATTACTGGACGATTCCGGAGAGACAGAGGTAGACGGACCGACGTTCCGTCACCGAAGGCGGTCCTGATTTGGCTCGACCTTCGGAACGTCACGGGACGTCGCGGGAACCTCTACGAGGAAGAAGGGGTAGTCCTGAAAGTTGAACAGGATTGCCGTCAGCGCTGCAGGGCGCTCACGCCGGCTCGTGTTGTACTGCTGCACGCGCGCGTTGTATCGCATCCGTTCGATCGCGATACGAGTGTCGGCGCCCGCCAGCTCGTGCGTCACCCGATTGAACGCATCGTTCGCTTTGAGCTGCGGGTAGTTCTCGACGACGGCCAGCAGCCGCTCCAGCGCCGTCGACTGCTGATTGGCAGCACCGATCGTTTCCCTAGGCGTGCGCGCTCCTGCGAGTCGGACGCGAGAGTCGGCCACCGCCTGGAATACCGACTGCTCGCGCGGTGCATAGGCCCTGACCGTCTCGACCAGATCAGGAATCAGATCGTT
>QHWL01000736.1 GCA_003222555.1 Acidobacteriota bacterium
ATGAAGACGTCGACAAGGGCGGCAGTCTCCTCGAATTGCAGCACGTCCTCGCGCGGCAGCCAGACGTAGTCGTCCTCCGGCATGCAGTACTCGCATCGCAGGTTGCAGCGGTCGGTGACCGACAACCTCAGGTTGCGCAGGGGACGATTCAGGAGATCAAGCATGAGACACAAGAATGCACGAATGCAGGAATGCAGGAATGAACGACCGCACGGATGGCCGGACAAGAAAATGCGCTCGAGTGCATTGCTGCATTATGGCATTTATGCATTTTTCAGGCGAAGCCTCGATCTACAGGCGAAGCAGCGAAAGCCGTGAACCCGGGACAAAAGGCCGCGAAGCGATCTGACCGCAAAACCCCGGGCTCCAGCGGCCGGGCACTGGCTCCGCGCAGGCGGGGCAGCGGCCGTCCGGCGTGATGCAGTAGTCGCGGATGAAGTACCCATAGCGGGCCACGAGCGTTTTCCCGCACGACGCGCAGCGCGTGTGCTCGAGATTGCCCACCTCGCCCGGCAGATTGCCGGCGTACACGTGGCGCAGTCCCTCGGCGCGGCCAATCTCCGCCCCGGCCAGCAGCATTTCAGCGGTCGTGTTCTCAGGATCGGTCATCTTGTAGTCGCCGTGAAACGCGGTGATGTGCCACGGGATGTCGGGCGAGACGCTCGCGATGAACGAAGTGAGCCTCGTCAGTTCGTCGCGCGAGTCGTTGAAGCCCGCAATGAGCAGCGTGACGATCTCGACCCAAAAATCCATGGCGTGCAGACGCCGGATGGTGTCGAGGATTGGCTCGAGACGGCCGCCAAGCTGGCGATAGTGGCGAGCGTCGAAGCTCTTGAGATCGACCTTGTAGAGATCGACCCAGGGGCGCAGGTAGTCCAGCACTTGAGGCGTCCCGTTGCCGTTGGACACGTAGCCGGTAACGAGACCGGCGGCCTTCGCTTCCTTGAACACCGCCACCGCCCACTCGCTCGTGATCAACGGCTCGTTGTAAGTGCTCACCATGACGCGTGCGCCCAGGCGCACGGCGTCGCGTACGAGATCTTCGGGCGATGCCTCGAGGGGCGGCGCCACCGCCGCCGGATCGCGCAGCGCCTGCGAGGTGACCCAGTTCTGACAGTACGCGCAGTGCAGATCGCAGCCGAGCATGCCAAAGCTGTACGCGAGGGCGCCCGGATACGCGTGAAAGAACGGCTTCTTCTCGATCGGATCGCATTGCACGCCGCCAACGTACCCCCACGGCACGAGCAGCCGTCCGCCTTCGTTGAACCGCACCTTGCACACGCCGACCGCACCTTTCGGAAGCGGGCAGCAATGGCCGCAGGCGTAGCAACGGAGCCGGCCGTCGGGCAGCTCATCGTATAGTTCGCCCACGCGGGTTTCACGCGCGAGCACCTCAGCCAATGTAAGCATCGATACCTCTATTGTACAAGACACGACGGATACGAAGGAGACGAAGGACACGAAGCAGATAGGGAAGCAGATGAAGCAATAAAATAATGGGATCGCGACT
>QHWL01000030.1 GCA_003222555.1 Acidobacteriota bacterium
ATCACCGCGCTGATTCTCGTGCCGGCCGCCGGACGGTTCTGCGATCTGCTGTCCGCAAGATGTGGGCGCCGCCTGGGCCGACGCGTTGTTGCGATGACCGCTTTGGGCATCTCCTCGGTGCTCCTTCTCTGGGGGGCTCGTGCAGAGCAACCGATGCTCGCTATCGCGGTTCTCTCCCTCAGCGTCGGTTTCCTGATGTCCACCGAGGGGCCGTTCTGGTCGACCGCAGCCGATATCTCCGAACGGTATGCCGGCACCGCAGGCGGCATCATGAATACCGCCGGGAATCTGGGAGGTGTGGCGCAGGCGTCGATCGTGCCCCTGGTTGTGCAGCAGTTCGGCTGGATTCCGGCGCTGGCGACCGGTTCCATGCTCGGGCTCGTCAGTGCGCTGTTGTGGCTGTTCATTCGCGTAGACCACGAAGACCCAGCATGGTCTTCGTGGTCTTCGTGAAACCGAGGTGCGCAACAAGACCTAGAAGATCACGCGATACGAGAGGCCGAACGTGCGGGGCTGGTTGATCAGATAACCGATTCGCGCCCGCGTCCCGCGTTCCTGGTCGAGCGACAGAAGAGCGTGCTCGTCGGTCAGGTTGTTCAGGAATGCGCTCACGTCCCACCTGCCGCGGCGCACACCAACGCGCAGATTCGCGATGTTATAGGAGGGCAGCTCGGGATTGTAGGTGAAGACGCTTGCCGTCAACGGGCGGCCAATCGTGTTCGCTCCAAAAGACAACAGGTTGAGCGTGCCGAGGTCCTGATCTCCAAGCTGGGTAAAGCGCGAGCCGATGTACTGGTGAGTGGCGGTTACGTATGCCATCGAGCCGGCCCTCACCTCCCACTGAAACGTCGCCGCCTCGGCAGATTGGAACCTGGGCACGGTCGGCAGCCGGCGCCCGCTCTGGATGCCGCCGACGACGCTGACGTTACTGGCCGCGTCGGTGGAGGTGACGGTCGACCGGAGCGTCGAGTCGTTGAAGCTCGAAGAGAGAGCCAGGTCGACGTTGCGCGTCGGCACGAGCTCGACTTCGGCCTCCACGCCCTGGCTTCGGGCCTTCGGCACGTTGAAAATGAGGCGTGACGAACACGAGCCGGCTGTCACTGTCGCCTGCAGGTCACGAATATCCATGTAGAATGCCGAGGCGCTGACCGATCCCTTTCCGTTCGGCAGCCTCGATTTGACGCCGGCCTCGTAATTCCACGTCTTCTCGTCCTTCCAGGTGTCGCGGCCGCCGAAGGTGACGAGGTCCCGGGGCGTGCACAGCGGCACGTTCAGCGGGTCGTTGATCCCTCCAAGCCTGAACCCGCGCGAGACTTGCGCGTTCACGCTCGCGGCACCCGACACTTTGTAGGTGGCGATCACACGCGGCGCGACGCCATTGGCGTTGGTCGTTCCTGGCTGGGAGGCGAGCGACGTGCCGTTGTTGTCGTTGCCGAAGATACCGTCGAAGATCTGCGCCTTGTCTTCGTCGAAGTGGTAGAAGCGCAGACCGCCGGTCACGCTGAACGCCGGGCTCAGCGGCACGGTGGCTTCGCCGAAAAACGCGTACTGATTGAGGTTGTAGTTCAGGTCAGACCAGAACAGGCTGTCCTGGGGGGCGCGAAGGCCCTTGGTCGGAATACCGGTGGCGGCCGTAAAACCGATCACCGGCAGGTCCTGGCCGTAGTGACGGTTCATGTGGCTGAAGAAGCCGCCTCCCACCCACTGCAGCCGTTGCTTGCTTCCCGCGAAACGGAGCTCCTCGGTCCACATCTTCGCTTTCGTCGCATCGTCGAGCGGCGAGTTGAGCGTGTACACGCTCTGAGCGACGCCGATGTTGCCGCCGGTGATGCTGGAAGTCAGTGCGCCTGCGTCGCGAACGACGAGGATATCGCGGTAATTGTAGGAAGTAATCGACGTGAGGGAGAGATCGGATGACAACTTATAGTCGATCGCGACGTCGCCGAGCACGAAATTATCCGTGAACTTCTCCTGGAGCTGCGTGAACTGGCTGCGGTTGCCGAGCGTCACGGGAGGGCGCGAGGTGGTGAACGGGTTGGCCAGGATATTGAAAATGTCGACGCGATTCCAGCCGTTGACGTCGTTCTTCTGGAAGTACACACGAGGGGTGATCGTCAGGCGATCGGTCGGGACCAGCTTGACCGTTGCCCGCACGCCTGCCCGGATGCCGTCGTTGACGTGCTGGTTCGCACTGAAGTTCGGCTGGATCGCGTCGATGAACCCCGGCGCCCGATCGACATACGAGGCAACGCGCAGTGCGGCCTTGTCTCCAAGAGGCACGTTGAACGCGAGCTTCGCGTTGCCCGCCTGATTTCCATGTTGAACGGTGCTGCCATCGAACTCGACAGCCCCGCTCGTGACGTGCAGCTGGGGCTGATTGGTGATGTACCGGACGGTGCCCGACTCAGAGCCGGCGCCGAAGAGGGTCCCTTGAGGACCGCGCAGTACCTCCACGCGATCCGTATCGAACAGGTCGATATCCGGCGTGAACAGCGAAAGGGAGATCACCGACTCGTCGAGGTAGACGCCGACCTGCTCCTTGACGCCCGGCTGGTCGCGCACGATCTGGCCGGCCGACAAGCCGCGGATGGCGACCTGGCTCTGGCCAGGTCCGAGGTTCTGAACGGTGAACCCGCCCACGTTCGCCGCGATGCCTTCGAGGTTTTCGACGCCGCGGCTACGCAGCACCTCTGCGGTCGGCGCGGCGGCCGAAAAGGGCACGTCGATCAACTGTGTCTCGCGTTTCATCGCGGTGACCGTGACCTCCTCGCTCAGCATCAGCTCCATCGAAAAATTGAGCTGCTGCATCGCGCCAGCCCCGAGCTCAACCCGTTGGGTGGCCCTGCGGAAGGAAGTGAGGGACGCCGTCACACTGTACGTGCCAGCGGGCAGAGATAGGGAGTACGCGCCGTCGCCGCCGGTGGTGGCATTCTGCGACGCATTGGTCGTCTGATTCGTGGCGGTGACGGTGACGCCTGGAAGCGCGGCACCGGTCCCGTCACGCACCACTCCGCTGAGTGTTCCCTGTGGGCCTTGGGCCGAGGCCGTTGCGCTCCACAGGGCGACGAGTGCGGCCGCGATGACAAGGCACATCTTCTCGTCAGTCATGTGCTTCCAGTGAGTCATGTCCGACCTCCTGACGTCTATGTACGTTGATGCGAGTGCGGTTGGACCAACGCTTCAAAAATCCTCCCGGCCGTCCATAATTTCGATCTTCCCCCGGTGCGGCTCACTCACAATCGTTCAGAAGTCTTCAATCTGCGAATCCATCCGTTGAGAATTGTATAGCTTCGGGAACGCCGCCATATTATCCGAGCGGGCGAAGGACGCGATCCCTCAGAAATCTTGGCGACGCCGGGAGCCGCGCTTCCCGTTAAAGCTCTTTGAGGCGGCCGGACGCGTAAAGGAGTCGCAGTGCCTCGCGGACAACTTCGCTGGCTGTCTGGTACAGGCCGCTCTCAACCTTTTCATTGACGAGTTTGCAAGGAAAACCGACGATCGCCGAGAGGTTGGACTCCCGTTTAGCAAACCATCGCCTTCAGCCACTCGGCCACCTCAACGGTCTAGGACCCGAAGTCGACAACCCGGGTCGAGGACACCCCCAGTCGAGGACCTTGTCAAGCGAACCGGAGTCGGCTACCGTGACAGGCGCCATCGACTCAACTGGCGCTGGAGGATTCCCGATGCAGATTCGATGTCTCGTCGCGACGCTCGGCGTCCTGGCCCTCACCATGCTGGTCCTTGCCCCCGCGGCAGGTCAGTCACGCAAATGGACCCCACCGCGCACGCCGGACGGCAAGCCCGACATCCAGGGCACGTTCACGTTCCGTACGATCACGCCGCTACAGCGGCCCGAGGCCCTCGCTGGCAAGGACGTCCTGACGGCCGAGGAGGCGGCCGCGTTCGAGGCCAGCGAGAACAAACGCCAGAACCGCGATCTGTTTGATCCGGAGAAGGGCGCGCCCAGCCTCGGGTATGCGCCGAGATCGCAGGGCGGCGTGCTCTCCTACAATGAATTCTGGTACGAGCGCGGCAGCCAGGTGACCGAAGACCGGCGGACGTCGCTCATCGTTGATCCGCCCGACGGTCGCATCCCGTTCACGGCGGCGACTCGCGCGCGGAACGCCCAGCTGGCGGCCAGAGTCGGCACCTTCGCCGACTCTTACGAGGATCGTAGCCTCGCCGACCGATGTATCCTCGGCTTCAACTCCGGGCCGCCGATGATCTCGGGCGCGTACAACAACAACGTGCAGATTGTCCAGGCACCCGGCTACGTGGTCATTGTCAACGAGATGGTTCACAACGCGCGGATGATCCCGACCGACGGTCGCCCGCACGGCACGATCCCCCGGTGGACCGGCGACTCGCGCGGACGCTGGGAGGGCGACACGCTCGTGGTCGAGACCGTCAACTTCAAGCGTGAGACCAGCCTTTCCGGCTCGAGCGCCGCGACACACCTGGTGGAACGCTTCACGCGGGTCGACCCCAAAACGATCAGATACGAGTTCACCGTCACGGACCCAACCTCGTACACGCGACCCTGGACCGCGGTGATGCCGCTGCGGGCGATCGACGAATTACTCTTCGAGTACGCGTGCCACGAGGGCAACTACGCCCTGCGCGGCATCCTCGCGGGCGCGCGCGCCCAGGAGAAAGCGGAAGCCGCCAAGCAGTGAAAGGGTCGCGCCGCCGCGCGGCAGGTTACCGATCACGCGGTCTCGATTTTGATCATCGCCCGCTTGTGCCTGTTGATCCTCGAGAGAAAGTTGAAGACCTTCTTCAGGAAATACTTTCGATCGAGCAGTTTGTCCGCGGCGAGCCGCTCATCGCCTTCGACCAGCGACGCCGTCGCGTCGAGCCACGGGCCCTTGATGTCGCCGCGAATGTTGCAGACCGCCACCCGCACTCGCGGGTTATTTCGAATGCGCTTGACCTTCCACGAATCGGCTTCCGTATACACGTAGAACGCGTTCTTGTGCAGCACAAACCAGACCGGCGTCTTCACGCCCAGGCCGTTCTTCTTGAACGTTTCCAGCGAAATGTACTTCTGGCCGCCCAATTGTGTGAGGTTCGAATCGCTCACGCTGCTCCTCAGGACCGCGCAAGGCATGGAAGACGATGTCGATGAGCGACAGAACGCTAGCGCGAGTCCTTCAGGAACATCTGTCAAAGACAGCGCTGCGTCCCCGCCGACGTCCGAGAACGCGCTTCGAGTTAACGTAACGCATCCGCGAGCAGTCGGCAAACAAGTTAACGAAAACGGGTGGACTCTCATTCGCATTGGTCCCAAAATACCGGGCAGGGACGTGGCTGCCACCAAGGAGGTACGTGATGAAGTTTCTTGGGTACGTCGCGGTTGCCGGGATACTCGGCGGCGCGGTCGGTGCGGCGCGCCTCGTTGCTCCACTCGCCGCACAAGGGCGAAGCGCAGCGGTCGCTGCCCTGGAGAAGGCCGGCGCTATGGAGCGCGTAGCGGAGCGCACGACCCCGCACGTTCCCAAAACGGGAACGGCCCCGAACTTCGTGGTCGACCCGGGCTGGCCCAAGCCGCTGCCGCACAATTGGATCATCGGTGACGTCGGCGGGCTATTCGTCGATCGGCACGATCATATTTGGGTTTACCACCGTCCCAGGGCGCTCTCCTCTACCGATGCCGGGGCGCTTGGCGAAGCGGGCAAGGACACAAGGGGCAGGCCGATTAGCGCGATCGGACACCCACGACCTTACGGGCAGCTTTCCGGCTGCTGCTTCCCCGCGCCGTCGGTGCTCGAGTTCGACAAAGCGGGGAATCTGCTGCAGGCCTGGGGTGGTCCGGGTGATGCCGGCTTTCTGGAAAAGAGATGCCGCCAGGAAGACGGGTGCGTCTGGCCCTCGCGTGAGCACGGCATCTTTGTCGATCACAACGACTTCGTCTACGTCGCTGGAAACGGGCAGGCGCAGAACTTCCACGGCCAGTTTGCTTGGGCGCCGAACTTCGGCAACGACTCGCACGTCCTGAAGTTCAAGATGGACGGCACCTTCGTCTACCAGATCGGCAAGGCCGGGGCAAAGGGCCCAAACAGCAATGATACCGACGGAGGCGTCAACGGCACGCCCCAACCCTATCTGCCAGCCGACATGACTGTGGATCCGAAGACCAACTTGCTCTACATCGCCGACGGCTACGGCAACAAGCGCGTGCTGATCGTCGATGCCGCGACTGGTAAGTACGTCGGTCACTTCGGCGCCTACGGGCAGAACCCGGTGCAGGGTGATACGCCCGCCTCAGCGGACTCCGGCGAGGGCGCCGGCGGGTGGCCGGCTGATTACCGGCGCGGGGAGATGAAGCCGAAGACTTTCCGCAGCCCGTTGCATTGCGCCAGGATCAGCAACGATGGCCTGCTCTACACCTGCGACCGCGGCAACAATCGGGTGCAGGTGTTCAAGGCATCCGAGGTCGGCAAGCCCTGTCAGAACCCGAATGGCGAGGTCGGCAGGTGCGGTTTCGTCGGAGAGTTCCACGTGGCTCCGCAGACGGCGAGCTGTACGTCCGGCACCATGAATTTCTCGACCGATCCAAAGCAGAGCTGCGCCTATATCACCGACCTGACCAACGACGTGGTCTACGAGGTCAACCGCGTAAACTTTCATGAGCTGGATCGCTTCGGGGGCACAGGCCGTCAGATCGGCCAATTCCACTGGCCGCACGTGGTGAGCGTCGATTCGGACGGCAACATTTACACGGGAGAAGTCGACGGTGCGGGCCGAGTGCAGAAGTTCATCCGTTACGGGGCCACGGGCTGCAGCGGCACCGGCAGCCCGGAGGTCGGCAAATACAGGTAGACGTGGCGTCACGGGACCTCCTGTGGTGAGACGTCGCGGCTCTTGGAGACTTCGAGAGTTTAATAGGACGGGTCAAATGAAGACGTTCGATCTCACTGTGTCCCGTACGATCCGCGGCTCGGCCGGCCTCTGGTTTGGCGTCGAGCGTGCCATCATCAACCCCGTCGTTGACGGCCTCTTCTACCACGTGGTCAAGCACGAGGGCCGGTCGTGGCCGCACTACGGCCGCTTCATCCGCCTCGATCGCGGCCGCGCGATCGAGCACACGTGGGTCTCGGAAGCCACGCGCGGTCTGGAAACGGTCGTGACGATCACGCTCGCGCCGCGCGACGGCGGCACCGAAGTCACGCTCCATCACGCCAACGTGCCCGACGATGAGATGGGGCGCGGGCACAAAGACGGATGGACGTGGTACCTGGGCGTGCTGGTGGAACGGTTTGAAAGAGTCGCCGCGCAAGGACCGATTGACACCACAATCGGCGCCGCCTAGTGCGCTGTCAGCCGGTTTCGTCGTCGGCGTGGCCACGACGGCGGCGCTGTTGCCTGCGTGGGGTGCCGCCCGCTTTGATCCGGCTGCAACGTTGAGAGACGACCAGGATCACTGCTCTTCTGCCGGAACCAACTTCAAGACTTCCACCTGATCCATGAGCGTGAACGCGTTTCCCGGCTTTCCGTCGTCGTTGATGACCACCCGGTACCCGTTCCGGGTCAGCCGGCGGATCGTGGTCTCGTCCGGAATGAAGTTGTAGATAGTGAGACCCGAGTAGAACATCGCCTCGACGTTGTGCTCGACGTTGAACACGACGACCCTGTTCCGCGCGACAAGCGCGTCCTTCAGCGACTTCACGTAGGAAGACCACTTCGGGGGGGTTGTGTCGCGGTTCTCAAAGGGCGTGATTCTGTCGATGCTGTACCTGACGGGCAAGGCGACCAGAAGAAACAACAGCAGCGACACGGCCCACCTGTGACTCCCACGGTCCTTCCAATTGGCGATGCGCCGCCAGTAATGGGATAGCAGGATGAAGAAAGCGGGAGCGGAGATGAGCAGGTAGGTGAACCGCTTGGTCTCGGCAAGAGAGAAGACCAACATGGGCAACATCCACCACACGGTCAAGGTGCCGATCCTCCAATCCGCTCTTCTCCGGACAATCTCATACAGCCCGAGGAGCAGCGGCACGTAAATCAGCTCGCCGAAGACCACGCCGGTCTTCTGAATGTAGTAGTAAAAGGGAGCCGAATGCGCATCAACGGTATCTACGTAAGCCAAGAGGTATTTTCTGACGACCCAGGCCGCTTCCTGCGGGAACGCCGCGTGGATGTACGCCAGGTACGGGCCGACCACAATGAGGCAACCGGCTGTTGCAAGGGCCAGCGCGGCGAGTAGTCGTCTGACAGGACAATTCCTCATCAGCAGCACACCAGATGTCCAGACCGGAAACACAACAAGGGCCGGAAACCACTTGCACAACACGGCGGTGCCGGTCGACAGGCCGATGAGCAGCGGGATGTACCACCTTCTGTTCCCGATCAAGTAGAGAATGGAAAGATATATTCCAAGTTCTATGAAGAAGATAAAGAACGTGTCCACATGATCTGAAGACACTCTCCCTGCCGGCAGTTCGATGAGGAGACCGTTGATGGAATGGA
>QHWL01000737.1:0-256 GCA_003222555.1 Acidobacteriota bacterium
TCTTCGGGCTGCCGATTCAGGCGCGCCAGGGACCCACGAGCCTTCTTCGAATCGGTCCCGGACCGCAATTCCTCGCGTTGAGCGGAGGCGGCGCGAACCTCAGGCCAGGTATCAACCATTTCTGCCTGACGGTCGAGAATTTCAACGTCGATCGGATCGTGACGATTCTCGCGGACCATGGCGTCGCGAAGAGCGACGCGACCGGCGACGGCCTCAGTGGCGGTCCGATGAAGGCGCGCGTCAGAGTCCGCGGCGC
>QHWL01000737.1:437-2300 GCA_003222555.1 Acidobacteriota bacterium
ATCGCCGTCTCAGACCCGCCTCGCACGATCGCGTTTTACCAGGCGCTCTTCGGACTGCCGATTCAAGCGCATCAGGGAGCCTCGCCGGTGCTCGGCATCGGCGGCGGGCCCCAGTTCCTGATGTTTTCCGGAGGAGGGGGCGGCAGAGGCGGAGCGAACCCGGCGCCGCCGCGCCCGCCGCGAATCGATCACGTTTGTCTGACAATGGAGAACTTCAATCCCGACAACGTGCTGAAGGCGCTCGCCGGCTACGGCATCAAGCCGAGGGGAGCGGCCACCGGTCCCGTCGGTCCGCTGACCTCATACGTGAGCATGCGGATGGAAGATCGCGGCGGTGCGAAGGGTGGCACCCCGGAGCTGTATTTCACGGATCCGGACGGAATTCCGATACAACTCCAGGATGTGAGCTACTGCGGTGGGTCGGGCTATCTCGGAAACGTCTGTCCCTGATGTGCGACGCGACGCCGCCTACGGCGTGACCGACACCTTCACCATGGCCGTCGTCCAGCAGCACTGGAAGCCGCCGCCGCCGACGCCGGAATAATCGTTCGCCGTCACGTGCAGGATGTAGTCGCCGGGCTGAGCGAACCGGGCGTTTGTCGCCGCTTTCCCACTGAACGCCGCCCCTCCACCCTCGAGTTTCTCCACCTCCGGCTTCGGCTTGTCGAACGTCACGGCCGCCGGTCCACGGAATTTGGACCAGGTGAGCGTCACCGCGGGACGCGGCCTCGTCATCGGCGCACCGGTCCCGCTCGTGTACTTCATGTCGTCCGTGACCCAGAGGGTGAGCGGAAGGGGCGCGGACAACGAGGTTGTTCGGGCGATCGCCTTTGCGACGGTCCCGATCGGACCCTGCATGGTCGGCCCGTGTTCCTCGAACCGCACGACCGCGGGTGTGTTCCCGGAGACGTCAACGAAGGGACTGAGCACGTAATCCCGGTGCAGGCGCAGCGGAATGCTGGTGCTCTGCCCGTTCGCGACAATCGTCCACGTCAGCCGCTGCCGATCGTTGAACTCCTTGGGCACCGTGACGACGAACATGCCCCACTGCCTGCCGGGGAGAAAATGCGTCGGCTGGCCCATGTCCGGGCCGCCGGGCTCAATCAGGTTGTCCGGCCCGATCGGAATGTCCAGCTCCTGAGCGCGGTTGCGATTCAAATAACCCACAAGAAAACTGTGGGACCCATCCGGGTTGTCGAACCAGCCTTCGAATGCGCCCGTAATGCTCGTGCCGAACTGCTTGGGAGGTTCACTCGGCAATTGCTGCGCCGACGGCAGCACGCCGCTGGCCAGGGCCATGGCAGCACACAGCCTCGCAGCGGTCCATCCAAGCTTCATGATGAAGACTTTCTGTTGAGGGCGGAAGAAGAAAGCGGGGAGCAGGGCCGCAGCACCGCTCCCCCGTGGACACTGGGCTCCGTCTTACTGCTGCTGATCTTGGGTCGCGTTCGCGGTCTTGCTCTTGCGCTCGGCGACCAGGGCGTTGTACTCATCGTCGGTGAGATAGAGCACGTTCATCCACGCGTGCGCCATCTCGTCGACCGTGCGATCGCCGTAGCCGACCCACTGGTCCGGATCGGGGTTGTCCTTGTTCCCTTTCGTGTTGTCGTGCCACGCGCTCACATGGATGACCGTGCCCTTCGGGAATACCGGCGCGGCGTTGTCGTCGTAGATGTAATTGGTCATCCAGTTGAAATTGAACTTGTCGACGTAGCTGACGACCTGGCGGCGGCCATCCGGCAGAATCGCTTCAACCTGCATCGCCTTGCCGCGGAGGTGGAAGTGTGGCTGAAAGTTCTCGATGACCGTGTTCTGCTTCAGCACCGTGAAACCTTCTGTCATGGCCATCGAGTTCGGCGGGAT
>QHWL01000738.1:0-1954 GCA_003222555.1 Acidobacteriota bacterium
CGTTTTTTCATCAATAGGCGTGTTTCTGGAAGAAGCCGTTGAGCACCGTGAGCCACATGATCTTCAGATCCAGTCGGACCGACCAGTTCTCGATGTAATAGAGATCGTACTCGATCCGCTTCTCGATCGACGTATTACCGCGCCACCCGTTGACCTGCGCCCATCCAGTGATGCCGGCCTTCACCTTGTGGCGGAGCATGTATTGCGGAATTCTGTCCTTGAACTGCTTTACAAACAGCGGTCGTTCGGGCCGAGGACCGACGATCGACATCTCGGCCTTCAGCACGTTCCAGAATTGCGGCAGCTCGTCGATATTCGTCCGGCGGAGGAGCCGGCCGAGCGGCGTTCGTCGCGGATCGTCGTGGCTGGCGAAGACCGGCCCGCTCTCGCGCTCCGCGTCTTCGCGCATCGATCGGAACTTGTGAATCATGAATGGCTTACCGTCGAGCCCCATGCGCTCCTGACGATAAAAAACCGGCCCGCGCGAGGTGAGCTTGACGAGCGCGGCGATGAGGCAGAACGGGAGCGCGAGGACGAGGAGGGCCGCGCTCGAAATGGCAATGTCGATCGCCCGCTTCACGACGCTGTTGAAGCCCTGCAGCGGGACGTCGTTGATGTTGATGACGGGAATGCCGTCGAGATCTTCGAGCCGGGCCCGCAGCGCGATCACCTGCAGAAGATCCGGCACCACCTTGACGTCGAGCATCTCGCGGCTCGTGCTGTCGATGAGCTCGAGCATGCGCACGTGCTGCTCGGGGGGAAGCGCGACATACAGATGATCGATAGACTCCCGCGCCGAGATTTCCGGGGCGTCGTCGATCGTGCCGAGCAGCGGGAGGCCGCGATAGCCAAGATGATCCCCGGGCGCACGGTCGTCGACGAAGCCGACAATCTGATAGCCAAGCTCGCGGTGCTCGAGAATCTTGTCGGCCACCAGGCGCCCCAACTCGCCCGATCCGGCGATGAGAATCCGCTTGAGGCCGATGCCGGCGCGCCATCGCCGTTCGAAGACCTCGCGCACCAGCTCGCGCGACGCGTAAGTGAGCGTCACGTTCAGAGCGAGGAAGATGCCCCAGACCAGCTGCGACACTTCGAAGACACCTTGTTCCTTCGCCGCATTCGTCGCGAAGTAGGTCTGGACGTACAACGTGGCGACGATGCCGAACACGACGGCGAGGATGCTGCCGACGAAGACCGCGAAGAAATCGTCGACGCGTGAGCGGCCCCGCCGCAGGCGATAGAGCCCCTGGAGCTGGAAGGCGACCGGGACGAGCACGACGATGAACGGAAGCACGTTGACGTACTGCCGCAGCGGCGGGACGCCCTTCGTGATCGGGATGAGGCCGGTATGAAACCGCAGCGCGTACGCGACGATGAAGGCTGAGAGGCCGAGAAGCGCGTCGGAGACGACGTGAAAGGCGACGAGCAGGCGATTGTGCCGCCTCACCATCCGTGCGGCTCGTTCAGGATGGCTTCCATCTCGTCCCCGAATCGCGCCCGGCTGAACCGCTCGGCATGGCGCCGAATGCCCCTGGGATCGAAGCGCCGATCGATGGCGCGCGAGATGGCGTCGGCAAACGCCGTCGGCGTGGACTCGTCGACGAGCAGTCCCGTTTCCTCCGGCACGATGGTTTCGAGCGCCCCGCCACGGGCGAGCGCGACGACCGGCCGGCCGCACGCCTGGGCCTCGAGCGGCACGATGCCGAAATCCTCTTCGCCCGGCAGCAGCACAACCGGCGCGCGCCGATAGCACGCGCGGACCTCCTCATCGGACAGCCGCCCGAGGAAGCTCACCTCCGAGCCGGCGCGGCGCTCGAGGCGCGGACGCTCGGGTCCGTCGCCGACGATCTTGAGCGGCACGCCAGCCAGTCGGCACGCGTCGATGGCGAGGTCGATGCGTTTGTACGGCACGAGCGCCGAGACGACGAGCGCGTGGCGGTCGCCGTTGACGATC
>QHWL01000738.1:2016-2411 GCA_003222555.1 Acidobacteriota bacterium
AGATAGCGACATAGCGGTCCGGCCGGCCGGCGGTGTCGCGGTCCCACCTGGCCAGGCGCGCCATGAGCGGTCTCATGAGGCGGCTGCCCGATGGCCTGATTCGGTCTGGGCCGAAATAGGCGTCGAACTGATCCCAGGCGTACCGCATCGGCGTCAGGCAATAGCAGAGGTGCCGTGCGCGCCCCGGACGCACAACCGACTTGACGCAGCAGTGGCTGGTGCTGATCACGAGATCGAAGCGATCGAGATCGAACTGTTCGACCGCCACCGGAAAAAGCGGGAGGTACCGGCGGTAGTGCCGCTTCACGAACGGCAGATGTTGAATGAACGAAGTGTGGGTCGGCAGCCGTTCGATCGCCGGCGAGACCGATCCTCGGATGTGCACGAGGGTGAAG
>QHWL01000031.1:0-7658 GCA_003222555.1 Acidobacteriota bacterium
CGTCAGTGCGCGCCTCGTGGAGATTTACAAGCTGGGCCAGGGACGCTACCTGCGACTCCTGCTGTCGACGTCCAACCTGGCGCAGGTGGGCCGAGCGTCGCGCATAGTCGCCGCGCTCGCCAGGATCGATCGCGAGCGAATCGCGTCGCACCAGCGCACGCTCGACGAGTTGAAGACGGCGCGCATCGCCCTCCAAGCGCGAAATCGACGCCTCGAGTCGCTCACAGCCGACGCGAAGCGTGCGCAGGCTGCCAACATTCGCGCCGCTCAGGCGCACGCCGATCTCATTCGTGATATCGATCGCCGTCGCGACTCGAACGCGCAGCTAGCCGGCGAGCTCCTGGGCGCCCAGCAGAAGCTGCAGGCCACATTGCGCGAGCTGGCCAAGGGGGGGACGGTGGTCGAGCCGGCCGTGCTCCCGCTCGGTCCCTTCCGGGGTGATCTCGACTGGCCGGTCGCCGGCGCCATCCGGTACGGCTTCGGACGAGCCGCTGCCACGCGCTCCACATCGTCGAACGGGATAGAAATTGCCGCCGAGGAAGGCGCGCCCACCGTCGCGGTCCACGGGGGCGTGGTCGCTTTTGCGGACGCTTTTGCCGGTTTCGGCAACCTGGTCATCCTTGATCACGGGTCGCAGACCTTCAGCCTTTACGGAGATCTGCTCGATATCTCTGTGAAAAAAGGGGCCCGCATCGAGCACGGCCAGGCCCTGGGGACCGTCGGGAGCTCGGTCACAGGTCCGGCCGGACTCTATTTCGAGCTTCGCGTCGACGGTCAGACGGTCGATCCCTTACAATGGTTGCGGAAAAGATAGCGCCATAGGTTTTTATGACGTCAAGAACGCGCATCATCGTCATGTCAATTACCGCCCCCGTGGTCGCGTTCGCGATTATCGGCGGGCTGCTCGGCAAGGTTCTCGCCCGTGAAGACACGTACCAGCACCTCAAGATCTTCGACGATGTCGTGAGCTTGATCACGAGCAACTATGTCGAAGAGGTGAACGTCGACAAAGTGATGCGCGGCGCGATGCACGGCCTCGCCGATGGCCTCGATCCCGACAGCGCGTATCTCACACCCGACGAAGTCAAGCAGGTCGAGGCGGGCGCGCCGCTGGCGGCCGGCGATGTCGGCATCGACCTGACGCGACAGTACTATCTCCGCGTCATTGCCACGCGCGACAACTCGCCGGCGGCCAAAGCCGGGCTCCGAACTGGCGACTACGTGCGCGCGATTAACGACACTCCCACGCGCGAGATGTCGGTGTGGGAAGGCGTCCGCGCGCTGCGAGGGGCGCCGGGTTCGAAGGTCGCGCTCACGGTCATCCGCGGCAACGCCGCCGACCCGCACGTCCTCGAGCTGACCCGCGAAGTGCCGCCGGCCGTTGAGGTCACCGGCCGGATGGCGGCGCCCGGCGTCGGCTACGTGCGCATCATCACTCTCGGTCCCAAGGCCGCGGGTCAGTTGAAGGCGCAAGTCGCTCAGCTCGCCGGCAGCGGCGCGTCCAAGCTCATCGTCGACGTCCGACGCACCTCGGGCGGCATGCTCGACGACGGGGTGGCGGTGGCGCGATTGTTCGTCGCCAAGGGCACCCTCGCGATGCGCGAAGCGAAAGGCGGCCAACGCGAAATCATTGCCGCGGCGTCGGGCGACGGCGGCATCACGCTCCCGACGATCGTGCTCATCGACATCGGCACGTCGGCCGCGGCGGAGCTTTTCGCCTCGGCGCTCAGCGGCAATCAGCGCGCCGAGCTCATCGGCGGGCGTACCATCGGACGCGCCGCTCTGCAGAGGCTGATCAAATTGCCCGACGGCAGCGGCTTGTGGCTGACGACGACGCGGTACCTGACGCCTGCGGGCACGCCGCTCCACGAGAAAGGCCTCGAGCCGGCTGTCGTCGTCGACGAACCGGACGTCGAGTTCGGCCAGCCCGCGCCTGCGACCGACGCCACTCTCGACAAAGCGCTCGAACGCTTCTCCGCAAAGAAAGCCGCCTGACGAGGGCCCCGGAGCTGGGCGCAGCTTTAGGTCAACGAGGAGGAATGCGATGTACCACGATCAAGTCGTCCCCCTTCCCATCAACCGCGAAGCGAAGCGACGAGCGCTCGTGCGGCTCGGCGCGGTCTGCGCACTTACGGCCGCCGGCGCGATGATCGCGGCTGCACCCGCCGATGCGCGCGTGAAGAAGATTCAAGTCACCACGAAGGAATCGCCGACCTTCGGCGGTTACTCGTGGCCGGGCGTTGGGCAGTACGAGAAGATCGCCGGCAAAGCGTTCGGCGAGCTCGATCCAAAAGATCCGAAAAACGCCGTGATCGTCGATCTGCAGCTCGCACCCAGGAATGCCAGCGGCAACGTCGAGTACTCGTTCGATTTTTACATTCTGAAGCCGATCGACTTGACCAAGGGCAATCACAAGATGTTGTACGAGCCGCCCAACCGTGGCCGCAAGACCATCAACGCGCTCAATCGCGGGGTGGGCGGCAACGACCCGGGCTCGGTGACGGATCCAATGCTTCTGGCAGACGCTTTTCTGATGCCGCAGGGGTATTCGATATCGTTCAGCGGCTGGGATCTCTCGGCGGGAACGAGCACAGCCGATTTCAATACGACCATCACAGTGCCGGTCGCCAAGAATCCGGATGGCTCGCCGATCACCGGTCCCTCGTATGAATACATCGTGAACGCGGGAGCTTCGTACGAGCTCACCTACCCGGCGGCGGGGCTCGACCAATCGAAGGCCACATTGACGCACAGGGTGCATCTCAACGACACCCCTCAGGTGGTGCCGGCCTCCGGTTGGCAATACGATGCGAGCGGCACCGCGATCTCGCTGCTGCCCGCGGGCACGTCGTTTGTCCCGAACGATATTTACGAATTCAGCTATACCGCGAAGAATCCGACAGTCAACGGTGTCGGCTTTGCCGCCGTTCGCGACTGGAATGCATGGCTTCGCTATTCAACCAAGGACGACGTCGGCACCGCCAATCCGCTCGCGGGAGACATCACCAGGATCTACACTGAGGTGTCCTCGCAACCGGGCCGCCTCCTGAACGACTTCCGCTATCTTGGCTTCAATCAGGCGGAGAACGGGAAGAAGGTGTTCGACGGCATGATGCAGTGGATCGCGGCCGGCGATGGCATCAGCATGAATTACCGCTGGTCCCAACCCGGGCGAACCGAGCGCAACCGGCAGGATCATCTGTTCGTCGAAGGCCGGTTTCCCTTCGCGAACGTCCCGACGAAGGACCCGATCACGGGCAAGACCGACAGCCGCTATGCAAAGTGCATGGCAAGCAACACCTGTCCGTTTGCCATGGAGATCTTTTCTGCGAACGAGTATTGGGTCAAGGCCGCGTCGTTGATGACAACCGATCCGGCGGGCACCAAGGATCTACCGGACTCGCCCTTCACGCGGATCTATTTCATGTCGAGCATGCAGCACGGCACCGGCAACGGAGCGTCGAAGGGTGTCTGCCAGCAGTTCCAGAATCCCCTGGACTCGCAGGCAGTGCAGCGCGCGCTGTTCACGGCACTGGATAGATGGGCGACGGCCGGAACGCCGCCCCCGCCGAGCCAGGTTCCCAGACTCTCCGACGGTACGCTGGTCGCGGCCGATCAGGTCTCGACGGGATTCCCGCGCATACCTGGCGTCACCTACATCGGCCTGAAAACAACGCGCTACCTGCTGAACTACGGGCCGAACTTTTACACGACGGGAATTCCGACGATTAATCCGCCCGTGATCACGCCGCCGTACCAGGACAATCCAGCAAACGGTCCGATTTACCCGAGCTCCGTGCCCAAGACCGATGCGGATGGCAACGATGTCGCGGGGATTCGTCTGCCCGAAGTCCAGGTGCCGCTCGCGACTTACACGGGTTGGGCGCTCCGCGCTGGACCGCAGAACAACGATGGGTGCGAAGGTTCGGGCCAGTCCATTCGGTTCCCGAAAACCAAGGCCGACCGACTTGCCAGCGGCGATCCCCGTTTGTCCATCGAAGAGCGCTATGGCAATTTCGACACCTATTCTTCCCTGCTGAAGAACGCGATCGGTAATCTGTCGCGGCAGGGCTTCTTGTTGCCTTTCGATGCGGAGTCGGCGCTGAACAAGAACCTGAACAACGTGCTGAGCAATAATCTCCTGCCGAAGACAGGGGGGCTCGCCAGCAAGTAACGTCGGCCTCGACACCACAAGCCGACCGGCGTCGCACAATCGCTCTTTTGCCCCGTTCGGGCGATCGAGTTCGCGATCCCGGCGTTCCCGGCGCTCCGTGATCTTGCGTGGCGTTGATCGCAAGGCCCGGAGAAATCGCCGTTTCCCCTTGACACCTCTGCGCGCCGTCGCATATAACGGCGTAGCATTTCCATCATGCGCCGAATGTTCCCCAGCATGTCCGGCGATTTTCCTCAGGAGGTTGCATGAACAAACAAGACGTCGCAGCAAAGATCGCCAAGGACACCGGAATCACGAAGACGAACGCGGCGGCCGTGATCGATTCGATGATCGACGGAATCACCAAGGCGCTCAAGAAGGGCGATCCGGTGTCATTCGTCGGCTTCGGCACGTTCAAGGTCGCGAACCGCAAGGCGCGCACCGCGCGCAATCCGCAGACGGGCGCCGCAATCAACATTCCAAAGCGCCGCGTGCCGCGCTTCAGCGCGGGGAAGGCACTGAAGCAGGCGGTGAGATAAGAGCGCTGCCGAGTCTGGTAATTCGGTCATTCAATTACCAGTCATCACGAAGGCACGAAGCTCACGAAGCGAACAGGAAGTCCGTTTTTGTTTTCGTGTACCTTCGTGACTTCGTGATAAGCCGTTACGTTCGCGTAGTTGCCCCGTCCTCCTCGTTGACTCCCCTTCTCGCGCGTTGTTATACTGAGCGTTCGTCTAACGCCTGTATTTTCAAAGATGTAGGCGCGTAGCTCAGAGGTTAGAGCGCCTGCTTGACACGCAGGAGGTCGGTGGTTCGAGTCCACCCGTGCCTACCATCACCATTCGTCGTGTCCGGCGTGGCCGGATCGTGTTGACGCTGAAGGCTTCGCCGGCCGCTCCTGCATGAACCAGGTCACTGTTACGCTTCCAGATGGGTCGAGTCGCACCGTGGCGGCCGGCACGCTCGTGCGCGACGTCGCGGCCGAGATCTCACCGGGCCTCGCCAAAGCCGCGCTTGCGGCAGTCGTCGACGGCACGCTCGTCGATCTCTCCTGCCCGCTCGAGAAAGATGCCGCGGTCCGCATCGTCACCGACCGCAGCCCGGAAGCGCTGCCGCTCTACCGGCACAGCAGCGCGCATTTGCTGGCGGCGGCGGTGACGCAGCTCTTCCCCGGAGCGCAGTGCGGCATCGGACCCGCGACCGACGAAGGTTTCTTCTACGACTTCATCGTCGATCGTCCGTTCGTGCCCGAGGATCTCGACGCCATCGAGAAGAAGATGAAGGATCTGGCGGCCGAAGATCTGCCCTACGAGCGCCAGATGTGGTCTCGGGACGAGGCCAAGGCGTTCTTCACGAAGCGGGGCGAGCTGCTTAAGGTGCAGTTGATCGACGAGAAGACTGCAGGGCAGCGAGAAGTGTCCTGCTACACAATCAAGGATCCGGAAACGTTCGTTGATTTCTGCGTCGGCCCCCACGTCCCGTCGACCGGCAAGCTGAAGGCGTTCAAGCTGCTGAGCACGTCGAATGCGTACTGGAAAGGCGACGCGCGCAATCAGCCGATGCAACGCGTCTACGGCACCGCGTTCTTCGCCGACAAGGATCTGAAGGCGTACCTCACGCAGATTGAAGAGGCCAAGAAGCGCGACCACCGCAAGCTTGGGCGCGAGCTCGGCCTGTTCACGTTCCATCAGTGGGCGCCAGGCGCGCCGTTCTGGCTCGATAGAGGTACGACGCTCTACCACGGCCTGGCGAACTACATGCGTGACGTGCTCTTCCCCGCCGGGTACGTCGAAGTCAAGACGCCGCTCGTCTTCAACAAGGCGCTGTGGGAGAGGTCCGGCCACTGGCAGCATTACCGGGCGAACATGTTCCTCATCGAATCCGACGGCGAGACGATGAGCGTGAAGCCGATGAACTGCCCGGGTCATTTTCTGCTCTATGCGAGCCAGGTGCGCAGCTACCGCGACCTGCCGATCCGGTTCCACGAGCAGACGCCGCTGCACCGCAACGAGGTGTCGGGCGTGCTGTCGGGGCTCACTCGTGTCCGCCAGTTTTCGCAGGACGATGCCCACTGCTTCGTGATGCCCGAGCAGATCGCCGATGAAATCGAGCGGCTCCTGCGGCTCGTCCAACGTGTCTACGGCGACTTCGGGCTCCAATACACGGCGAAGCTCTCGACGCGACCGCCGGAATTCCTCGGCGAAATCGCCACGTGGGATCACGCCGAAGCGCAGCTGAAAATGGCGCTCGACACGGCGGGCCAGGCCTACACCCTCAACGAAGGCGACGGGGCATTCTACGGGCCGAAGATCGATTTCGACATCACCGACGCGATCGGCCGCAAGTGGCAGTGCGCCACGATTCAGCTCGACTACGCGCAGCCCGAGAACTTCGATCTCAAGTACATCGGCGCCGACAATACGGAACACCGTCCGGTGGTCATCCATCGCGCGATCTTCGGCAGTATGGAGCGGTTCATCGCAATCCTGATCGAGCACTATGCCGGCGCATTTCCGCTGTGGCTCGCGCCGGTCCAGGCGATCGTGCTGCCGATTTCCGACCGACATCAGGCGTACGCCGCCTCGGTCCGCGACCAGCTCAGAGCGGCCGGCCTAAGGGTGGAGCTGGACGAGCGCCAGGAGAAGATCGGATATAAGATCCGAGAGGCCCAGCTGCAAAAGGTGCCCTACATGCTGGTCGTCGGCGATCGCGAGAGCTCGGAAGGCACGATATCGGTGCGGACGCGCTCGGGCGGGGATCAGGGAGAGAGCGCGATTGGAGACTTCATCGCGAAGGCGACGGAGGAAATCGCCAAGAAGAACCTCTAGCAGCCTTCACCCAAGGCCGAGAGTCTAGGCTCGAGGCCGAGCGACTGCGTCAGTTCGTCCGGTAGGCAGGGGTGGACCACGGCCCTCACGCGAGGCCGAGAGTCTAGGCTCGAGGCCGAGCGACTGCGTCAGTTCGGCGGGCGCGCGGGGGTGGGGCCCCGCGCGTAGTAAAAGAGGAGGCACTTATCGCTTTCGATAGAAGTCCACGGCGTGACGACCGCACGCGGGTCAACGAAAGGATCCGCGTCCGTGAAATCCGGGTAATCGACGACACGGGCGCGCAGCTCGGTATCATGCCGCCGCCGCAGGCGCTCGCGATCGCCAAGCAGAAGGGGCTCGACCTGGTGGAGATCTCGCCGACGGCCGTGCCGCCGGTGTGCCGCATCATGGATTTCGGCAAGTATCAGTACCAGGAGCAGAAGCGCGCGCGCGAAGCCCGGCGGCACCAGAAAGTGATCGAGGTCAAGGAGATCAAGTTCCGCCCGAAGGTCGACGAGCACGACTACCAGTTCAAGAAGAAGCATATCGAGCGCTTCCTCGAAGAAGGCGACAAGGTGAAAGCGACCATCTTCTTCCGCGGCCGGGAGATGGCGCATCCCGACATCGGGCGCCGCATCCTGGAGCGGCTCATACAGGATTTGTCGGAGGTCGCCGTCGCTGAGACGACGCCCCGAATG
>QHWL01000031.1:7702-11279 GCA_003222555.1 Acidobacteriota bacterium
CGTTCAGGGAGATAAAAACGTTCAGGGAGATAAAAACGTTCAGGGAGATAAAAACGTTCACCACAAAGGATGCAAAGGACACAAAGGTAAGACCCGTTCACAACAGGAATTTTCCTTAGTGTCCTTTGTGTCCATAGTGGCGATTCAGCGAGGAACCAGTAAGATGCCGAAGCTCAAAACACACCGCGGCGCCGCCAAGCGCTTCAAGCGGACCAAGACCGGGAAGTTTCTGCGCGGCAAGGCGTTCAAGCAGCACATTTTGAGCAGCAAGACGAGGAGGCAGAAGCGCCGGCTGCGCGGCACGACCCTCGTCGCCAAGGTTGACACGCCGAAGCTCGCGCGGATGCTTCCCTACAAATAAGTCACGTGCAAATGCAACAATGCAAGAATGCAGAAATGCAGAAATGAGATCGCAGTCAGCCATTCATGCATTCGTGAATTCATGCATTCGTGCATTTGATCAGTGAGGAGTCGGGAATGCCGAGAGTCAAGCGAGGAACAGTCCGACGGGCCAAGCGCAAGAAGCTGCTCGGCCTGGCGAAGGGTTATTACGCCAACAAGAGCAAGCTCTATCGCGCCGCCAAGGAGTCGGTCGACACGGCTCTCAAATACGCGTTCGTCGGTCGCCGGCGCAAGAAGCGAGACTTCCGGCGGCTCTGGATCGTGCGGATTAACGCGGCCGCACGGGAGCATGGCCTCACCTATGGCGAGTTCATCAGCGGGTTGAAGCGTGCCGGCGTGACCCTCGATCGCAAGAGCCTGTCGGAGCTCGCCGTTTCGAGCCCCGCGGCGTTTGCGACGCTCGCGAAGCGGGCAAAAGCAGACGCCAAAGCGCCGGCTCGTGCCTGATCGGGCCGACCGCCTCCCTTCACGAAGCCACGACGCACACGAAGAAAACAAACCTTCGTGCCCTTCGTGTCTTCGTGATTTACTGTGTCCACCGATGAATCCTGTCACTCTCGTAGACCTGCGGGCATCCTTCGAAGAAGAGCTTCGTGCGGCGATCGCCGCCGGGAATGTGCAACCCGTCCGCGATCGGTATCTCGGCCGAAAGGATGGCGTCGTCACGCGCCTGCTGAAGGATGTCGCGAGCGCTCCGCAAGAAGAGCGCCGCGAACGAGGCGCGGCCGCCAACGACTTCAAGAAGTACGTCGAGGAGCATGTGGCTGAAGCCGCCGAGGTCGTTCGCGAAGCCGCTCAGCGGGCGTTGTCGCAAAGGGAGCGCGTCGACGTCACCCTCCCTGGCCGCCTCCCGGCGCTCGGCCATCGTCATCCGCTCACGCTGGTGCGCGACCGCATGGAAGCGATCTTCACGCGAATGGGTTTCGCGATCGTCGAAGGACCGGAAGTCGAAGACGAGTGGCATTGCTTCGACGCCCTGAACATGCCGGCCGAACACCCCGCGCGCGACATGCAAGACACGCTCTACCTCGCGTCGCCGATGCCTGGCGAGGCATGGACGCCAGCCGGTCCGCGACCCGACGACGAGCGCCGCGCCGATCTGCGGACGATGCTTCGCACGCACACCTCCTCAATCCAGATCCGGTACATGCAAGCGCACAAGCCGCCGATCCGGATCGTCGCGCCCGGGCGAGTCTACCGCCGCGACGACCTCGATCTGACGCACACGCCGATGTTCTCGCAGATGGAAGGGCTCGTTGTCGGGGAGGCCGTGTCGCTCACGGACCTGAAAGGCACGCTGCTCGCATTTGCGCGCGACATGTTCGGCGCGAAATCGCGGCTGCGCTTCCGCCCGAGCTTCTTCCCGTACACCGAACCCAGCGCCGAAGTCGACATCAGCTGCTGGGCCTGCGACGGCGCCGGGTGCCAGATGTGCAAGCGCAGCGGCTGGCTCGAGATTCTCGGATGCGGCATGGTGCACCCGGCGGTCTTCGAGGCCGTCGGCTACGATCCCGAGCGCTACACGGGGTTCGCGTGGGGCATCGGCATTGAGCGAGTGGCCATTCTGCGCTATCAGGTCGACGACATTCGGCTGTTTTTCGAAAACGATCTCAGATTCTTGGAGCAGTTTCCGTACTGACGCCAGACGACGGCCAATCACGAAGGCACGAAGCGCACGAAGATCACGAAGAAGATCATGAGGCGCGAAAGAGGTCGACGGCCGGCCTGCAATGCAGGCCGGCTGGCTCGGCCGGATCGGACCGATGCACGAACGAAGGCCGCTCTGAATTGTTCGTGCGTCGGCCCGAGTCCGGCCGAGCGCGTCGCTTCGCGACGCCGTCGACTCGGGACGCGCTTCATCTGCGCGCTCGGCGGGCTCTGCGTTGATCGTTTTGGCAAGGGACTATTTTCGTGACCTTCGTGATCTTCGTGGCTTCGTGATAAACAGGCCCGCATAGCAGATGCGACTACTCGTTTCTTGGCTGCGTGATTTCGTCGACGTGACGGCTTCGGTCGAAGAGATCGCCGAGGGACTCGCGCTGCGCGGGTTCGAAGTCGCGTCGGTCGAGCCGGCGCCGGACGGCGTGCGCGCGCCGTGGCTGACGACGCCTGCCGCGCAGACGAGCAACCTGCCCGACGGTGTCATCGATTTCGAGATCACGGCCAACCGGCCCGACTGCCTCAGCGTGCTCGGGCTGGCGCGCGAAGTCGCGACGCTCTACGACGTGCCCCTCATGCTGCCATCGACGGCCGCCGGCGCGAACATCGTCCTGAAATCGATACCGACCGGCCAGTCCGATCGAGTGAAGGTGAGCATCGAAGACGCCGACCTGTGCCCGCGCTACGCCGCGGCTGTGGCCGACCTCACCCTCCAATCGTCGCCCGCCTGGCTCGCCGGGCGTTTACAGGCCGCCGGCGTCCGCCCGATCACCGCCATCGTCGACATCACGAACTACGTGCTGCTCGAGCTGGGTCATCCGATGCATGCGTTCGATCTTGCGAAGCTCGCGGGCTCCGAAATCCGTGTTCGCCGCGCGAAGCCCGGAGAGGTCGTTACGACGCTCGACGGCGTCGCACGGAAGCTCGAGCCGGACATGCTCGTGATTGCCGACGCGACCCGCGCCCAGGCCGTGGCGGGGGTGATGGGCGGCGCGGCGTCTGAAGTGTCGCCGGCGACGAAAAGTGTCGTGCTCGAGAGCGCGTACTTCAAGCCGGCCTCCGTGCGTCGCACGAGCAAGCGGCTCGCGCTCAAGACGGAAGCCTCGTCCCGCTTCGAGCGGGGCGCCGACATCAACGCGCCGGTCGTGGCGCTCGAGCGCGCCCTGGCGCTCATGGAGCAGATCGAGGGCGGCCGCGGGTCGGGACCGATCGTCGACTGCTATCCGATAGTCCGTGAGGGACGACACTTGCAGCTGCGGCGCGCGCGCCTGGCATTGCTGCTCGGTGCGCGAGTTGCCGACGGCGACGTCGAACGGATCTTGCGCGGGCTCGGCTTGGCGGTCAGTCCCGCCGCCGATGGCTGGCACGTCGTGGCGCCGACCTATCGCGTCGATCTTCTCCGGGAAGCCGATCTCATCGAGGAGGTGGGCCGGCACTACGGCTTCGACAAGCTCGAGCCGACCTTTCCTGTTCAAACGGCGCCGGCGCCGGCGCCCGATCCGCGTATTCCGCGCGA
>QHWL01000031.1:11297-11494 GCA_003222555.1 Acidobacteriota bacterium
GTCGGAAGCGGTCACCTTCGGATTCATCGAGGCCAAGGCGGCCGAAGCGTTCCAATTCGGGCCCGAACGGGGCGGTGTGGTCGCGATCGCCAACCCCCTGTCGGCGACGTTCGACACACTGCGGCCGTCGCTGTTGCCAGGACTGGTGGATGCGGTCGCTCGTAATCGGCGGCACGGCCGACGGAGCGTCGGCCTGT
>QHWL01000739.1 GCA_003222555.1 Acidobacteriota bacterium
CGCGATGCCGCTCGGAGTTTGTTGGGCGGTTGCGGCCCACGGCACCAGCAGCACAAAACTGATGGTGGCGAGTGCCATCGCTAGCGCGCGATCGCTCAAGAATCGAGGCGTCATGGTCGGCTCCGGTCTGTGCGGAAACCTGGATGGGTTATTGTGCAGACGATGCTCATCGTAGCGTGTTGCGGTTCGTTAGACGGCCACGGCGGATGTCTGCATGACGAGCAGTCGGTTCACGTCGGCATCCCGATAGCTGAACGGCGGCTGCAGTGTAGCGCGCCAGACGGCCTCGTTCAATTTGTTTGGAAGGCCCTTGGCCAGCGGCAGTTGGCTTGGAATCCGGCGTGTGCGGTGGGAAGCCCGGAATCGGTCGCAGGTTTTTTGCGATGAGAAACATGTCGCGCCTCTGTCGTATCAAAAATGTCGTATGCTAGGCGGCATGTGCCTGCCCAGGGCGGAAGCTTGTGGGCGGGTGAGGTTTCCGACCGTCACGGAGGTGCTATGTCGAACAAGTCGTTTTTGCCGTTGTTAGTGGCGGCGTTTCTCGGCTCCGTTCTTCCCGCTCACAGCCAGGGCCGCGGCGGGCCTGCGCCGGCGTTGCCCGACGGCCCGGGCAAGGATGCGGTCCAGACCACGTGTACCAAATGCCACGCCGCCACCTTGATCATCAATTCCGGCGGGTACACCCGGGCTGGGTGGGAGGAAGCGTTCGGCACCATGGTGGCGTTGCCCAAGGATAAGGCCACCGAGATCTCGGGCTATCTCGCCAAGAACTTCCCCGAGAAGCCGCGGCCGCCTGCCGTGGTGATTCCTGGCCCCACGACGGTCTCGTTCAAGGAGTGGACGCCGCCTACCCTCGGGCAGCGGCCGCACGATCCGGAACCGGGACCCGACGGCACCATCTGGTGGACGGGGCAGTACGCCAGTCTGTTGGGCCGGCTCGATCCGAAGACGGGCCAGATAAAGGAATATCCGACCAAGACGCCGGGGTCCGGCCCGCACGGCCTGGAATTCGACAAGCAGGGCAACCTGTGGTTCACGGGCAACTTCAAAGGCTATGTCGGGAAGCTCGACCCGAAAACCGGCGAGGTCACCGAATATCCGACGGGCAATCCAGAGGCCCGCGATCCGCACACGCCGCTGTTCGACCAGAAGGGCATCCTCTGGTACACCATGCAGGGAGCGAACATGGTGGGCCGGCTCGATCCCAAGACGGGCGCCATGAAGGTCGTCACGGTGCAGACGCCGAAGTCGAACCCCTACGGCATGGTGGTCACCACCAAGGGAGTGCCGTTCTTCTGCGAGTTCGGCGCCAACAAGATGGCCAGCATCGACCCGGCCACGATGGCGATTAAAGAATACGACCTGCCCAACCCGGAGACCAGGCCTCGCCGCATCGCCATCGACAGTCACGACGTGATCTGGTACGGCGACTATTCGCGCGGCTACCTGGGCCGGTTCGACCCCAAGACCGGGAAGGCGACCGAGTGGCCCTCGCCAGGCGGGCCCAAGTCGCAACCCTACGGCATCGCCGTGGTGGACGACGTCATCTGGTACAGCGAATCGGCGGTCCGCCCGAATACCCTGGTGCGCTTCGATCCCAAGACGGAAAAGTTTCAGACCTGGATCATCCCGGGCGGCGGCGGCGTGGTGCGCAACATGAAGGTCACCCCGGACGGCAACCTCGTGCTGGCCGAAAGCGGGGTCAATAAGGTGGCGTTGGTCGAGATCGGCAAGAGCAGGAGCACCAAATCGAATTAACGTGGGGCTCCGCCCCACACCCCGGCTCGGTCGCTCGCGGGGGCCCTTCGCCCCGCGCCGCTCCCTCGCGGGCGCGCTGTGCGCGCCGCCGTTATGCGGCAATGAGGCAGGAACGGTACCTCGGACACGGCTTGTCAGAGACCACAACGAGCCAACTGTCGTTGCCGTTTGAGCCGGTCGTTGTCTTCGTCCGGCTTTCACGCGCGCGGCGATACGTGATTCGCGTTGCGGGCGACGGCACCGTCCATGTGAAACTCCCGCGTTGGGGATCGAAGCGGGAGGCTGCCGCCTTCGCCGAGCAGGAGCGTACCTGGATCGCGAAGCAGCAGTGGCGCCTCGACCAGGCTCGTCGACGTACGCAGCCCGCGGCGACCGTCCCGGAGATGGAACGCGAGCTGCGCGAGCGCGCCATGCGCGAGCTTCCCCGGCGGCTCCTCGAGCTTGCCGCCGAACACGGCTTCGCGGTCACACGCGTGAGCGTGCGGAATCAGCGTTGGCGCTGGGGGTCGTGCTCACGGAACGGGCACCTCTGCTTGAACTGGCGTCTCGTGAAGATGCCAGATTCAGTTCGTGACTACGTGATGATTCACGAGCTCATGCACCTGAAGCGGATGGACCACTCTCCAAAGTTCTGGAAGCTCGTCGCCGCGGCGTGTCCGGATTTCAAGGCTTCGCGGGCGTGGCTGCGATCGTACTCGAACGAGCAATGCTGATCGGCTTAACGAACGTGTGCCAAGTCGCCTACCCGAGACCCGTCGTGCGTGCCGAGTACTCACCACGGCGAATTGGTGCAGACCTTCACAAACGGCCGGGGGTCGATCTACCGATCGACCTTTTGAAAGTACGGTGGCAGGTCTTTCTTGGTGTCGCGCAGGATATCGACGATGGCCTGGCGATCGGCGAGCGACAGCGCCGACCGGTAGCGCGCCTGCCGTTCCTGTCCCGACAGGATCTGCCACATCCGCTGGTAGATTGGATCCTTCGCGGCCGGCGGGAGCGCGTCGAACGTCTGTGAGTAAATCAGGTAGCTGCAAGGATATTTCATGAGGCGCCGGCCGAGATCGAGCTCGTGCAGCGAGCGCCCCTTGCCGTCGCGCGGACCGGCCGTCGAGAACGCCTCCGCGAAGCCCGACGAACCCCGGATCCGGTCCGGCAGCGGCGCTTCGTCGATGAACAGCAGGTAATCGACGACTTCGGTCGCGATCCCGCGCATCAGCTCCACGATCCGGGCGTCCTCTCCCGGCGCGGCGACAAAGGGCGGGTGCAAGGTTGGATCTGCGGCGCGCGCTTCCCACCCGGCGCGCGTGAGAAGGTTGGTCATGTGCGTCTGATGCGAAAACACGAGGAGCGCGGCGATGTCACTCAACTTGGAGCGATAGCCATCCGCGTCGAACAGTCCCTCCACGGACGGGAGCTCGCGGT
>QHWL01000740.1:0-421 GCA_003222555.1 Acidobacteriota bacterium
GACCCCATCGAAACCGACCGGCTGCTCGCTGATCCCCTCGTGCGGTTTTGTCTCGATCACCTGACCCCACGCGAACAACGGGCACTCGAGCAGGATTTGGAGCTGGCGGCACGAATCCAGCGCGAGCTGCTGCCACAGTTGCCGTTCCGAGTCGATCGTTGGGAGGCCGCCTACAAATACGAGCCGGCCGGTCCGGTGAGCGGCGATTACTGCGATCTCATCTCCTCAGCCAATGGCGATGTGCACTTCATCGTGGGCGACGTCTCAGGGAAGGGCGTGGCGGCAGCGATGCTCATGGCGCATCTGCATGCGATGTTCCGCACACTCATTTCGCTAGAACTGTCACTGGCGGACATCATGGAGCGAGCCAGCCGGCTGTTTTGCGAGAGCACGCTGCCCACGCACTATGCAACGCTCGTCT
>QHWL01000740.1:466-3375 GCA_003222555.1 Acidobacteriota bacterium
AGATCATCGCAGCGGACGGCCTGCCGCTGGGCATGTTTTGCGAGGAGCGATTCTCGACGAGCCAGCTTCGACTCTCGAGCGACGACGTCATTTTGCTCTGCAGTGACGGCGTGACCGAAACGGAAAACCCTGCCGGAGCCGATTACGGGCATCAGCGAGTCATCGAGCAGGTGCGAGGCGCCCGCGATCCCCGTCCTGACGCGCTGCTGTTGCGCTGCCTCGACGATCTCTACGGCTTTCGAGCCGGTGCGTCTCAACGCGACGACGTCACGTTGATGCTGCTTCGCCGGTCAGAGTGAGTCGGCGTGGGCTGGTCCTTTGAGGGGTGAGTCACCACCAGCCCCACCAGCCCCACCAATGCCACGTCATGAGGCCGGTCGAGGCTCCCTGGCCCTCTCGACCATGGCTTGAATTCTCACGATGTTGCCGTCTCGCAGCGGACACGTGCTGTCGGTGGCGACACATTGCGCCAGGGTCATCCCGCAGCCGCAGGTGCAGCGCGCCTCATTCGCCGCCACGAGCGCGGTTTTCTTCTGCCTCGAATCGAGCGAAGAAAAATCGACGGCTCTGATGTCTTTTTCCGTGTACGCAATATTCGACATCTGCGACACGCCGTAGGTGACCAGAGCGACCAGGCCCACCACAGCGACCCATTTCAAAAGCCGCGGACGCCACGCCGCCTTTCTCGGTGCCGGTTTCTTCTTCGGGCCTTTCCTCAATCGACCCCCAGTGTGCCCCGTTTATCTATCCCCGACCGCTTAGAAAAGCAAGCAATTGTACGAGTGTCGGCCGGGGGCGGTGTCGGGTAAGCTACAGGGTATGGCCACCTGTCGCTGCACCAGTCTAAAGCACCCCAACCATTCCGATCGAGTCTGCGAGAATCTCGCGACCGAGGCTGACGGTTACTGCAAAGCCTGTCACGAGCACGCGGCGCGTGAGTGGCAACAGAACCAGCGCGATCCAAGGCCGACAGGCAATCCGCCAAGCCGGTGAACGTATGGCGCGGCCAAGAAGACAATGGCGTACGCGCCTTAGGGAGGGCTCGCATGTGGAAACAAGATACGTCCGTCAACCCGCCAAGCCCTCGCCCTGACCCATCGGCGAAGGCCGCGCCAGGCGATGGCGGGGCTAGCTCGAAGGTCGTTATGGATCTGGGCCGGTCAGTCGTCATCAAGGGCGAGCTGAGTGCGTCGGAGGATCTCACGCTCTACGGTCACATGGACGGCAGCGTCAAGCTGCCTGATCACACGCTCACCATCGGTCCCGACGCCGATATCAGAGCGGAAGTTGCTGCAAAGGCCGTGGTGGTCATGGGCGCGCTCACGGGCAACGTCACGGCGAGTGAGCGAGTCGAGATTCGGGCCACTGGTTCCGTGACCGGCGATATTGCGTCGCCTAATCTCGCCATCGTTGAGGGAGGGTGCCTCCAGGGCAAGGTGGAGATGCCTCAGGCGCGCTCGAGCGAGCAGGCAAGGCCGATGGCTTAGACCGCCCGCTGGTGCCGCTGGATTTCGATGATTGCGTCGACCTGCCGCCGCACCTCCGTTGGCAGTCGGTTGTAGTAGCAGGCGAACGCAACTGCGATTAGCTCTCGCACTGGCACGAGGGTCACTGCCACCATGGCGCGCATGCACGCTTGCGTCGCGGCGGGCACCCTGAGCGTCAACATTTTGTAGGCCGTCGGCATCGCTGCTCACCTGCGCAATCGCGATGCCCTGCGGCCACCACGCCCTGTCAATGAGTTGCGACGGGCTTGTCGAGGCGGAGGTCGTGAAGAGCGCAGTTCTTACACGACACTCAAATTGAGGTGGGACTGACCGTTGTCACCAGCGTCGCGCGGGGCTTCGGCCCCGCGTTCGCAGGCCTGAAGAGATTGTGAACAACTCACGTTCAACGCCGAGACCGCAGAGGCCGCAGAGAAAAAATGCCCACGGATTCTGCGTTCAAACGTCGCATTTTTTCACAGGCTCTGAAGGCCTGCGCTACAGGCTTGTTCCTATTGCGGGATTTTCTCCGGAGTCAACGGACGCTTCCGGTAGTTGGGACGATAGTCGTTGTGACAGGCGACGCAGGCCGCGTACATCTGATCGTTCAGCTCGCTGAGCGTCGCGAGGTCCTTGGCTTTCGCCGCTCTGAACGCCGCCGTTCCGGCGTCTTGCAGGAGCTTCGCGTCTTTCAGCCAACCTTCCCGATCTCTGGCGCGGCTCGGCATCATGAGCAAATTCGCGGCTTCCGCGAGCATCAGCGTCTTGGCTTGAAGCTCGTTCCACTCCACGTCGTTCTTCGGCGCTCGGCTGGAGACGTAGAAAACGGCATCCGAGGTGGGGTAGATCAGATTGTCCATGAGTTCGGCGATGGTCCCGATCGGCTTCGGGGCCGGAGCCTCCACCACGGGAGCCTGGGCCATCGTCGTGCCCGCTAGAAGAAGCAATCCGAGAATTCGCATCGTCAACTCCAAATAGGGTTTGATAGCCCTTGAAGTCTAGCACGTTGTCGCAAATGCACTTAGCGGAAGGCCGAGTTCGAGGTGCTGCGATGCTGTCGATGCGGATCGCTCTCGCGCTGTTGTTGTCGCTCAGCACGAGCCTCCACGCCCGGATATCTCCGTTCCGCGCGCCGCTCGGCGCTGCCACGACGGTTGCCGTTGCCGAACAGACGCGGGCACCAACTCCCGACGTACATTTTGTGCCTACGCCCACGGCCGTCGTCGATGCGATGCTGGAGCTCGCGAATGTGACGTCGAGCGACGTGGTCTACGACCTTGGCTCGGGCGATGGACGCATCGTCATCGCGGCGGCACAGAAGTTCGGAGCGCGTGGAGTGGGCATCGAGCTCGATACTCAACTCGTCAGCGAGGCGAACAAGAAGGCCCGGAAAGCAGGCGTGGCCGACAAGGTCACGTTCATCTC
>QHWL01000740.1:3469-3882 GCA_003222555.1 Acidobacteriota bacterium
CGCGCATTGTCTCGCACAGGTTCGACATGGGTTCCTGGAAGCCGGAGCAGGATCTGATAGTTCGCGGCGTGCACGTGTTCCTCTGGACGAGTCCTGACAAGCAGACTCCCTGACACTTGGCCAAAAAGCGGCCGGTGCCCCGGTCCTCCGGAAAAGCTTGTGAAAAAATGCGACGTTTGAACGCAGAGTTCGCCGAGCTCGCAGAGAAATCCTTGGGTGTTTCTTCTCTGCGGCCTCTGCGTTGACGTGATTTGTTCCCAAGCTCTTGAAGGCGGACACTACGTACGCACGGTCGTAGTGTCCGGCTTTAGCCGGACCGTTGTGTCCGCTTACTCTAGCTGCCTGTCTGCTGCAGGAGCTTGGCCACAAGCGTTGTCCAGCCGGTTTGATGGCTCGCGCCAAGTCCGGCGCCA
>QHWL01000741.1:0-1629 GCA_003222555.1 Acidobacteriota bacterium
CAACTTACCACGGGCCCGGGCACGGTTCAATCGCAAACCCCGGATAACAGCAGCGTCAGCGTGAGGGCGGCGCCGCGAGGATCCAACCGATTGGAGGCGGTTAGCGCTGCGCGTTATTTCCCTCGGCTTGTAGACGCTAACTTATTGACCATGCTCAGGGCTAGGTGTAGAGTGCGCCTGAATACTTCGCGTCTCGCCGCCACACGTGCGGATACCAACGAGAGGAGAACTGTCATGAAGAAGTGGAGTGTCGTTGGATCGCTGCTGGTGATTGGGTTGATCGTGGCGCTGCCTGCCCCAGGATACGCGCAGGAATCCACGATGACCGGCACCGCCACCGATTCGACCGGCGGCGTTCTGCCGGGAGCGACGGTGACGGCGACCAACGTTGAATCGGGCAATACATTCGTGGCGGTCACGGATGAGCGCGGCAATTTCCGCCTGCCGGTTCGGATCGGAAATTACAGAATCACGGCGGAGTTGGCCGGGTTCACGACGGTGAATCGGACCCTCCAGATACTCGTGGGACAGACGACCGTCGTGAACTTTCAGATGGCGCCCTCAACCGTGCAGGAAACCGTGACGGTCACAGCCGATGCGCCGCTGGTCGATACGACGACCTCGACGGTCGGCGCCAACATCGACCCGCGTCAGATGTCGGAGCTGCCGCTCAACGGCCGGAACTGGATGGACCTCACCCTGCTGGCGCCCGGAGCTCGCCGGAACGAGTCGGTCGGGCTCGTGCAGAATCGCCAAGGCTACACGTCGACCAAGGTCGACGGCCAGGAGGTGACGGTCATGTACCACTCATCGCCTGACAGTGAGCAGCCGGGGTACAGCAAGGATGCGATCGCGGAGTTCGAGGTGGTCGCGAACCGGTTCGACGCCACCCAGGGGCGCTCGGCCGGCATGCTCGTGAATGCCGTCACCAAGTCGGGCACCAACATCCTCGCAGGCACGCTGGGGGGCTACTTCCGGAGCGACAAGTTCAACGCCGCGGACTTTGTCGCCCAGCGCGTGCTGCCCTATTCAAATCAGCAAGCGAGCGGGACCTTGGGCGGTCCGATCGTCAAGGATCGGATCCATTTCTTCGCCAGCTACGGATTCGAGCGGGAGCCGAAGACCTACACCTACAACAGTCCGTACCCGGCCTTCAACATCGACCAGCACTTCACGACCCACACGCACACCGTCCTTGGACGATTGGACTATCAATTCACGTCCGCCACCCGGTTGTCGGTGCGAGGCTCGGGATACAACACGCTGTTCTATGACGGAGCTAATGGCTCCACCTCCCATCCGTCGGCCGGCGGCACCAGAAGTCGGGTGGCCCCCCAGTACTTCGCGACCTTCACGCACGTCATCAGCAACCGAACGCTGAACGAGATCAGAGGGGGTCTCACCAACTACGAGCGGCAGGACCAGCCCATCGTCAAGTGGAAGGGCGGGGACTTCCCGTATCACCCCACCCTCCACGGGTCATCGGTGGTGGTCAGTTTGCGCGGCTATACCATCGGCGCCGATAATCAGAACATCTTTCAGGACACACAGTCGCTTCGCGACGACTTCACTACCTCGTACGAGTGGGGCGGGCGTCACGACGTGAAGATTGGCGGCGAGTACTTGCGG
>QHWL01000741.1:1647-2371 GCA_003222555.1 Acidobacteriota bacterium
GATTGACGCCACCACCGCAGCAGTGCCCGCCAATATCGAGTCGCTCTTTCCGGTCTGGAACGACGCGTCCACCTGGAATCTGGCGCCACTGGCCCCCATCACCCGGTTTGTCACCCACTCGCTGTCGGATACCGAACACCAATACGCCATAGTCCGGCACCTCTTTGCCGGCTGGGTGCAAGATGATTGGAAGGTCGGCAACAACCTGACCCTCAATCTCGGGACGCGGTACGACTTCGACGATAATTCTTACTCGGAGAAGACCCGCTTCATGCCGTGGTTGCCGGGCAACCTGCCCCACGACAAGAACAACGTGGCCCCGCGCGTAGGGGTGAACTACCACCTCACCGACCGCACGTCGGTGCGGGGCGGGTATGGGCTCTTCTTCGCCTTCGCCCCCAACGACGGGGTCCAACAGACAGAGGGGTATCTCCACAGATTTGAGAATCAGATCTTCAATGACGGGAGCGCCACCTTTACGACGGTCCGAGATGGGTATTGGGGGTGGTTCAACGGGCCCAAGCCAAGCTTCCAGGATGCACTCCAGCGTGCCTGCGACATCAACCTCGTGACCGGCTGTGTGCGTCGTTCGCTCGTGCAGGAAATCGATTATCCTGGGCGCCAGACGTCCTACAGCCATCAGGCCTCGGCCGGGATTCAGCGACAGCTCGGCACCGACATGTCCTTGGAAGTGAATTACATCTTCACCGGCGGCCGGCGCGAG
>QHWL01000741.1:2443-2928 GCA_003222555.1 Acidobacteriota bacterium
TTTCCCCAGTGGGGCGCCGTGGATTTCGAGTTGCTGGAGGGCCGGTCGAACTACAACGGGGCAGACTTCACGTTAACGAAGCGGTTCAGTCACCGCTGGCAGGGCTCGGCCACCTACACGCTGTCGCGGTTCATGGATGCCGATCCGGTTCGGGACCAGTGGTACATCGGCAGCGACGGCATCGTGGCGCGACGGCCGATCGGGTTCGCCCTGGCCCCCGATCTGGGCGGAGAATATGCCCTTGCCTCCGCATACGCGGGAGGAGGGACCGCGGCAGGGGGAGACCAGCGCCATCGGGCCGTCTTCAACGGCATTTGGGACATCGGATACGGCGTCCAGCTGAGCGGGATCTATTTCTACGGTTCGGGCGAGCGTCGCAGGACCAACTTCGGCTCCGACCTCCGCGACGAAGGGGGCACCGTCGGCATCATCGGCTCCGCCCGCCTCCGCCGAGACGGCACGATTATCCCGCGCGAGGGCTTCGT
>QHWL01000036.1:0-7465 GCA_003222555.1 Acidobacteriota bacterium
GATGCAGCTCCTCATAGACGAGTGGCGTGAGCCTCTCGAGCGCGTGCGAATCCCCAGCGCTCCACGCTCTCAACAGTTGGGTCACGTCCTGCGGTTGATCCATCCGTCGCTAGCAGTTCTGCCGTTACCCGCTTGGCCCGCCGTTTCCGCTTAGGACATGTAGAGGGATCTGGTCGGCGCAGCCGTCGCCGGGCAAAAGGGCATCGAAAGGTTCGCGTATTTGGCCGGGTCAGTCAAGGAGACGCGTTGGTTATCCGGGCTAAAAAGGAGGAGCGCAATGGGTTCAAGTCTCATCGGACTAAACGCCGCGTCCGCCGCGGCGGTGATAGTGGCGACCGTGATCGGTGGGCAGACGGCGCCGTTGTCGGCGGCGACGACGGAGAATCTGCGGTCGACCGCGATCGACTACCCAGGGGCGACATCGACCGTCGCGCGCGGCATCAACGACAGCGGCCAGATCGTCGGCACCTATTCTTGTTCCGCGGCCTGCACGAGGCCGGACACAGGCGAGGTGAGCGCGGCGGGCGGGCACGGGTTCCTGCTCGACAACGGCGTGTACACGCGCATCGACGTGCCAGCGGCGGGCGCGAGCGCCACGACTGCGCGTGGCATCAGCGTGCAGGGAACGATCGTCGGCCATTACAACGTCGGTGGGGTCACTCACGGATTCACGTACTCGCCGGCCGACGGCACGTGGGTCTACCCGATTGATGTACCAGCAGATCGCTTCGATCACCCTTCGGCGACGCTGCGCAACACGCTCGTGATCAATATGTCGCCGCAGGGGTACCTGGTCGGCTGCTTCCACGAAGACAGCCAAACGATGACGACGATGCACGGGTGGGTCGGACGGTTGCAGCGCGATCGGGATCTTGACGACTTTGCGGTGCTCGCCACCATTCACGATCCCGACACGATGAACAATGGCGTCGCGGCCACGGGACGGATTGCGGGATTCTACCTGTCCGAGGGCGTCAGCTACATCGCCGATGAAAACGGGATCATCACGACGTTTACGTTCGACGGCAACCTGTTCACGCTCGCCTGGGCCAACAACGCCAGGGGCGATGTCGTCGGCGTGCACGGCGACAATCCGGCCAACACTGTCGGCAGTCCGGTCCATCCGCGCGGCTTCCTTCGAGACGGCCACGGAGATTTTCGCGATCTCGCGGTACCGAACGCGACCGTTACGCAGGTGTTCGGCGTCAACGACGCGCGGGACGTGGTCGGCTCCTACACTGACGCAGCGAGCAAGACGCACGGATTCGTCGCGCGCCTCGGGAATCAGGGAAACCGCTGAGCCTTGTCGAGCGCGAGGCATGGCCCGGCTGCCGCGCAACGAACTTCGGCACAACAGCGCGGCGTCCAGTTCGCCTCGGCTCGTGGAAAGATCGCGCGTATACTCCGTCGGTCCTCAGACATCGGGTGGCGGTCATACCGAAAGGGGCGCGCCATGAGTGTGGATAGTTAGGTCCGGCGACAAAAAGCATGCAATCCTGGATTGCGATTCAACAGCCAGAAGGAGCAGTCATGCAGACAGAGCGCGGGCGCCTCACAGCAGTACGCAGAATTCTTCCGATGGCGGTGCTGTGTGCTTCCACAATCGGTTGTTCAGGAAGAGCAGCACGCAGCGTCGATCGGTTCTATGGAATCATTAACAGCCCCGCCGCCGACGGCAAGCTCGTGTCGATCGACGTCCGCGATCAAAACGACGTCACGATTACGCCGATCGGGGCGATCGGCACGTTTGGCTGCGCCTCGGTTGCGCTCTCGAGCCAAGGGACCTTGTACAGCGTCTGCGGCCCCAGTGACTTCGTTGATTCACAACATAAATACGGCTGCATGACGCCGGGACCGCAGCAGCTGGCCACAATCGATCCGAAAACGGGGCACGCGACGATGTTTGGCGCACCCGTGGAAAAGTTGAATGTGATGGCTCTTGAATTCGCGCCGGACGGAACATTGTACGCGGTCGGTGACGCAAATCCCGCGTCGCCCACGTTCAATACGCTCTACACCGTTGATCAGAAGACCGGTGCGTTCACCGCCGTCGGCTCTACGGGCGTTCCGGCCCCCAATTTCTTCATGGACCTGGCGTTCGATGCTCGCGGCACGATGTACGGCGCCAGCATGTTCGGGTTGTTTACGATCGATCGCAAGACAGGAACGGCCACGAAGGTCGTGGATTTCGTCGGCGGCGGCGGCGTCATGGGTCTTGGCTACAACGCGAAGCAGGACAAGTTATATGTGACCGACTATAAGACGCCGAGGTCGGCGCTCTATGTGGTCGACACGAAAAGTGGATTTCTGACGCCGATGGCCAACATAGGGTACCCCCTGTCGCACGGCCTTGTGGCGTTGATGCCCTGAAACGGCAGTCTTTTCTGGCGTCGAAATGCAGCCGGGTGGCAGCCCCTCGCGGGCTGCCTGGTACGGTACCATCTGCTCGCGCGAACGCCGCGTCCGATGAATCCACAGCACTGGATGGACGTCGAACGGTTGTTTCACGAAGCGCTGGCGCTGCCTCCGCAGCGCCGGACCGCGTTTCTCGACGATTCGTGCGCCGGAAACGAGGCGCTCAAGCGCGACGTCCAGTCGCTGCTCGATGAATCCTCCGCCGACGACTTTCTCGAGCAGCCCGCGCTCGATCCCGGCGCGACTCGCCTTCAACCACCTACCCAGTCGTCGCTCGTTGGGCGACGGCTCAGCGAATACGAAATCACCGCACGCATCGGCGCCGGCGGCATGGGTGAAGTGTACCGAGCGCGCGATGTCAAGCTCGGTCGAGACGTCGCCGTCAAAGTGCTTCCGGCGCCGATGGCGTCCGACGCCGCCCGGATCGCTCGCTTCAAACGCGAGGCGCAGATCCTTGCGACGCTAAACCATCCCCACATCGCCGCCATCTACGCGCTCGAAGAAAGCGAAGACGTCGTCGCGCTGGTCCTCGAACTCGTCGACGGAGCAACGCTCGCCGATCGCATTCATCAAGGGCCGCTGCCGCTGAACGACGCGCTGACGATCGCGCGCCAGACAGCCGAAGCACTCGAGGCGGCGCACGCCAAGGGCATCATTCATCGGGATCTGAAGCCTGCCAACATCAAAGCGCCTGCCGGCGGCACCGTCAAGGTCCTGGATTTCGGACTGGCAAAGGCTATCGGTGAGCAAGCGGCTGGAGACCTGTCTCAACACGCGACGCTTCACGCGACTCAGGAAGGGATGATTATTGGGACGGCCACCTACATGAGCCCGGAGCAGGCCCGCGGGCTCCCGGTGGACAAACGTACCGACATTTGGGCATTCGGTTGCGTGGTGTACGAAATGCTCACCGGGCGCAAGGCATTCCACGGCGAGACGGTAACCGATTGCCTCGCTGCGATCCTCGGCCAGGACCCCGACTGGACCGCCCTTACGCTCTCTTCTCCGCCGACGGTCGCCGCGTTGATCAAACGGTGTCTCGAGAAAGATGCTCAGCGCCGGCTCGCCGACATCGGCGAGGCGCGTCGTGAGCTCGAAAACGTGCTCGCAACCGCCACGGCGCGCGTCATTCCAAGGCCGGTTGAGCGATCGACGAAACGACACGTTTCGATGCTGACGTACGCCGCATCGATCGCGGGCCTCATTGTCGCTGGCATGTTCGGCGTTCGAACCGTCCGTCAGCTGATGCTGAAACCTGAACGCGTTGACATCGAGCTTGCCCATGATGAATTCATCCCTTCGACGCACTCGTCGGAGCTCGCGCTCTCGAACGATGGGACGCTCATCGCCTATGCGTCGTCGAAGCGCATGGCCAGCATGCCGAAGATGGAATCCGGATCGGACAATGCCGCGGACTCGGGTCAGACCGACGACACGAGTGGCGCAATGCCCTCGATGACCATGACCGAGCAAATCTACGTTCGATCGACGGGCCAGGGCACGGCCAGGCCTCTCGGTGGTGCGCTGGGCAGCGCGCCGTTTTTCTCGCCCGACGGCAAGTGGCTTGGCTTCTGGCACGCTCCAACGGGAACGCTTCGCAAGGTCGCGTTGAGCGGCGGTGCGCCAATCAAGATCACCGATGCCGTGAGCGGCATCGCAGGCGCTGCCTGGGGACCGGACGACACAATCGTGTTCGCGTGGTTTGACCTCTTTCGCGTTCCTGCGTCCGGCGGATCGCCATCGCTGTTGTTGAAGGTCGACGAGGATCGCGGCGAGCGCTTCTTGCGGCATCCGTCCTTCCTTCCGTCGGGCAAGGCGATTCTCTACACGGTCGGCATGGCGGACACCTACTCGTACGACGACGCCGAAATCGGCGTGCTGTCGCTCGACACTGGAAAAAAGAAGGTCCTCGTTCAGGGCGGCACGAGCCCGCGGTACTCGCCATCAGGTCACCTGATCTATGCGCGAGCAGGAACTCTCCTTGCCGTGCCATTTGATACGGACAAGCTCGAAGTCACCGGGCAACCATTTCCCGTCGCCAACGGCCTCTTTATGAGCGCAAATACGGGAATGGCTGCGTTTTCAATTTCATCTGCGGGCCATCTCGTGTACGCCGCCGGTCCGGAAGAACGCGGGACACGCGTTCCCGTGTGGGTCGATAAGGAAGGTCACAAGTCGACGTTGCCGCTGCCCCCACGCTCGTACCTTCATCCAAGGCTTTCGCCTGACGGCCGCCGGCTGGCCATCGAAGTCGAGGGGGCGTCGCACGACATCTTCACGTACGACTTCGCACGCGGCGGCGAGCCGACCAAGATGAGCTTCGATGGAGCTAGCCATTGGCCGTCGTGGACGCCCGATGGGCGACGGCTGACGTTCCGCTCGTGGAAAACGGGAACCATGACGATGTGGTGGATGCCGGCGGATCGAAGCGGCCCAGCAGAGCTTCTGACGACCATCGGCAGCATGCAGAGCCCGGAGTCCTGGTCTCCGGACGGCAAGACACTCGCATTCACGCAGATGGACGATCCGCAACGCGGCTCCGACATCTACACGCTTGCGCTTGATGGAGACCGAAAGCCACATGCGTTGGTCCGAACGAAATTCTCAGAGGGGTCGCCGAAGTTTTCGCCGAACGGCGCATGGCTGGCGTACTCAACAAATGAGTCCGGGCAGCCGGAGGTGTGGGCGATGGCCTATCCAGCCGGTGAGCATATTCACATCTCGACAAACGGCGGCACCGATCCGTTCTGGCGACACGACGGACGCCAGCTGTACTACCGCCGCGGCGATCAGATGATGGTGGTTGACATCAGCTATAGCCCGACGTTGACGGCCTCAAAACCACGAGTGTTATGGCAGGGCGACTATCTTGCCGGCGCAGGTTCGTCGTGCGGCATGGCCGGTCCGACGTCTGCCAATTACGATGTCACGCCGGATGGCGAGCGCTTCCTGATGATTGAGGACGCTTCACCTAATGCTGAATGCGAGCGCCTGCGCTTCGTGTCCAATTGGTCGCTGGAACTCAAAAACCCTGGCGCAATTCAGCTCCAAGCATCGAGCGCCGGGCTGATCCCGTTGTTGTACGAGCTCAGCCATCTCTTGCCGGTGAAAGGCAGCGCGACCTCAGCGTCGCCGGCGCGTTCGTCGCGATATCAAGCGAGCAGCGCAATCGCCGCACGCTGACTGGTCGCCTCGTGATAGTCGTACGGCCTGTACAGCCGTGATCGGCTCACAGCGTCACAGTCCGGCGCTCCGGTAATTGCCCGCTGCAAAAGGGAGCGCGCCGCGCGTGTCAAGGCCGCGCCAGCGCCGAGCGCAGCGAGGGTAGCCTTGGACACGCGCAAGCGCTCCCGGAAAATGATCGGAAACGGAGCGCCGGGTCGCGGCAGAACACGCAGTGGTGGCGCTTCGTTAGGCATCGTGCGACCGCGGATCGCGCGCGTCAACGCTGCCCTCGTTCCACTCGGCGCTTCGCGGCGTTGACCCGCACGGTCCGCGGTCTGAAGGACACGCTCTTTGCTGCGAGCGTTGTGCACGGTTTGCTGACAGCCTGCGTGACGCTTGTCTGCACTGCTGTCACGACACGATCTTGCCGCGTGTCTTGCGACCTCGGTTGCCTTGCCGGCGCAACGATCATCCCGACGGAATTGCGGGACGACGCTGACACAAACAGCTGACACAAACAGTCGGGGCGTGAACGACCACTGGATGACCTGAGACCAAGCACGCGTCGCGGATGCAAGCACGCCAGCAGCGGCGACTGGCCCAGCCCTGTCCCGCGGTCTCTGCGAGGCCGTCCGGCGACAACGGTCGGACAGCGCGCGTAGCGCAGCATCCGAGCGGCGTTGGTGTTGCTAGGGCACATCGTCACGCGAAGGATGACCGTGGGCGTCCGAGTTCGATTGCCTCGAGTCGTCTCCCGGTCCGCGGCCGAGTTGCCGCGCATCGTCGTCGCGATTGCGCGACTCGGGTTGCCTCCCGTCGTCATCGCGATCGAGCGGATCGTGCTTGTCAGAGGACCCGCGATTCCGGTTCGGGACGAAGCGTTCCTCGTCGCGGGAGTCGCCGTCGCGAGGGTCGAAATCCATAGAGCTATCCTCCGCTTCAGCGGTACAACGTCCGTGTGAACGTCGAGCTGACGCCCGACCAGCGCGACTTCGTCCAAAAGGCCATCGAGAGCGGTCGGTTCAGCCGCGAAGAAGCCGTCCAGGAGGCGCTGGCGCTTTGGGAAGAGCGTGATCGCCGGCGCCTGGAGATCCTCGCGAAGGTCGACGAAGCCGACGCCTCGGTCGCCCGTGGTGGAGGCCGGGAAACCACAGAAGAATCGATGAAGGCGCTCGCTGAAGAAGTCAAACAGCGGCTGCGCCGACGAATCGCCACCGAACAGTCCGACAAGCGCGACTGATGGCGCATCGCCTCGCGCCGCAGGCCGAAAACGATCCCGACGAGATTGGCTCTTACGCATTCCTCGAAAGCGTCGATGTCGCCGATCGCGTCGTGGATTTGAGTACGCGCGAAGCAATTGTCACGCGCACGAAACCGACCGCGGGTTGTGATCCGTTATCAGCGAGTACTAATCGATGTGTGGCTTGCGGCACGCATTCGAGAACAAGTCTTGCGTGGAACCGGCCGCGCGAGCCGCGTCCGCGATGTCGCGGTGAGTCGCGGCGCGTCCTCGCAGGGTGATTCGCGGCTCGTTCGCGGGGCAATCGTCGTTGTCTTGGCCGCGTCGACGCGTCGGACGCGAGCGACGTGCGGCTCCCACGAAGGCTGGTGGAGTGTTTTCCGAGCGCCGCGTACATGTACCTGTCTGAACAGTTCCGGAGTACGGACGTCGTTAATAGCCTCGCATTCTCCGCCGCGCGGCGCGCGATGTCGCAGCGCATTTGGTCGGCAGGATCGGCGTTGTCGGCGTGCCGTCCTTCAGATTTCCGAGGTCTATGGAATGGATCAGGTCGGTGTCATGTTTGAACAGGCGCTGCACGAATCGGGTGCGGTACTATGACGCGTCGACAAGAAACAGGCGATGGACCGAACAGGCGCATGGCAT
>QHWL01000036.1:7481-7886 GCA_003222555.1 Acidobacteriota bacterium
TGGCTCTCGGTCCGCCAGGCGGCACTCCATGCGGGCGTGTGCGAGAAAACGCTCCGTCGCGCGTACCTTGCGCGCCAAGTTCAGTACACGCGTGTCGGTCGCGTGGTCCGATTTCGCCGCGCGTGGATTGACGAGTGGGTGTTGAAGGGGCGGGTGGACGCCGTTGCGTGACCGCCGTCGTTCTCGACATCATCGACGGTGCTCGTCGCCGTCAAGGCTCGCCGCGGACGCGGCGACCCTTCGGGCTTCGGCCTTGACTGCGCCTCCGCGCCGCCGGCTCTGCGACTACGACGGCGTTGCACGTGTTTGCGGCGTTGATGATCCGTGTGACGCGATTGAAAGGAGGAGTTCATGCGAGGGAACATTTACAAACGATGCGGAGAGAAGGGCTGTCGCAGTCCGCCG
>QHWL01000742.1 GCA_003222555.1 Acidobacteriota bacterium
CGGGAGGTTTTCCAGTTCGCGCTGGCTCACGATGGTGCCCACGGCCACCTCGGTCGGGACAATAGGAGTGACGGCCGTGACCGAGACCGCCGCCTCCACGCCGGCTACTTCGAGTGTGACATCGAGCCGAAGCGTGGACGCAACGTTGACCTCGACCTGCTTTCGCTCGGCAGTTTTGAATCCCGAAAGCATGAACGCGACGTCGTAGGTGCCTACCGGCAACGACGGCAATACGTAGATACCGTCGGCCCCGGTGACCACAGAGCGAGTGAGGCCCGTGGCTGGCGCCGTGGCCGTCACCGTTGCGCCGGGAACGCCTGCGCCGGTTTGGTCGACGACGCGACCCGTCAACGTCGCTCCCGATGTCTGCGCTGCGAGACGCGGCGGGGCGCTGCAGATCAGAAAAATGGGGACAACGACGACGGCAACATGACGATAGCGGCGCCCCGCCGCGTCTCGCAGCTGATGGTCGACAATCGAATGCGGGGTGGCGGAAAGGTGTTGGCAGGCATCGCCGGGAGAAATGGCGCCATCGATTGTAGTCGGTTGCACGCTCAAGCCACATTCGGCGCCAGCTCATCGATAGGATCGGACCCGGTCCGAGGTCGACGATATCTTCAACGCCAATGACGGTTCGGCCTTGGGTTGTACGGAGGCGGGCGTCGAGAATCTTCGGTGTGGGCCGCGACCAGATATAGCACCGGCGCGGGGATGGCGACGGGGATAGCCGCGGCAGTCGCAGGTTGCAGTTTACTGTTTCAGTTTGAAGAGATCCGCCAGGTGCGCCACGCTTGGCGATTTTCCCGTGAGCGCGTCGAGCTGCGCCTGAGCCTTGGCCAGCCTCTTGAGCATCACGTCCTGCTCATGGCGCATTTCGAGCAACAGATCTTCGATCCGCCCGAGGCGCACATCGAGAGGGAGCGGCATGGAGCGGACCACCGGAAAATCACGGGCCTGAGAGCCGTTATGTTTGGTCGGCATTACGGCGATTCTAGGCTCAACTGAAGTCGTTGGCTGTTCACTTTTGAACAGCCCCATCCGTGTTCTCGTTAGAGAACCTTAAGCCCCACTGCCGTGCGCCTATGCCCGCTCCTTTGTATCCTGCCACTCATGTGCAGTGTCTGTAAGTCATTGGATTGGCGGAGGGAGAGGGATTCGAACCCCCGGCACCGTTTCCGGTGCAGTGGTTTTCAAGACCACCGCCATCGACCACTCGGCCATCCCTCCGCGCCTTGATTTTATTCGGAAATCCGCACGTTCGTTCGTTAGGGACGCAGAAAGTCGAAAACACCGGCACCAGGAAGGTTGTGCCGCGTTGGCCGTGCTTGAGTCATCGCTTGGTGGGGTTCACCCTCGCCGCGCGTAGATTCCGCCTGCCACGGTGAGAAGCAACGGCCTCCGTGAGCGGAGTTTCAGGTCGTGAAGCAGCGAGACAGAGCAGGCGTTTTCATCGCCCGTTTGTGATCCACGCGTTCAATGCGCGTCTCTATCGGCGAGCAGGGTGTGACGCATCGCGCGACTGGGGCGGGGCCCCTTTGCAGGTACCTTCAAGCGCTCCGCGCCGCGGATCGCGCCGGAGCTGCCGGCGATAGCATCGGTACAGCCGTCGCAACCGGCCAAAAAACCCCAGAGGTTCTGGTCGATGTACTGGCCATCGCGCATGAACGCCCCCCTGAGGATGCCTTCCTTTTTCGCTCCGATCTTACGCAGTGCGGCGTTGCCGCGCGCGTTATCGATGCTGGTCCGCGCCTCAATGCGGTGGACGCGTAATACATCCGTTGCAAAATTCAGAAGGAGCCCCGCCGCGGAAGAAAAGACCCCGGTCCCCCACCAGGAGGACGCGAGAAAAAAGCCGAGCTCCGCACGAAAAAAGCGCGGCTGGAGTTGCCGAAGCTCGAACATCCCGACCGCCTTCGTCTGGCCACGAGGTACGATCCCGAAGCAGATGTATCGGCCTGCGGCCCCCTCGGTCAGCGTCCACTCGATGAATCGTTCGAACGCCTGAACGCTGTTGGGGGGCGGCCACATCTGGCGAGCCACCTCGGACGAGCGTACGACCCGGTACAAACCAGGCGCATCGGAGCGCCGCAGCGGCCGCAACAGTACGCGATCGTTGGCGAGCCGCGGCAGTCCGGCGCGCCAGTCGAACTCGGACCGATCGTCGGTGATTTCAAGTGCGGCCATGAGTCTCAGCGCTGGAGTTCCGAGGTTGTGTTCGTACCCGTCATGCCGGTCACCGTCGCGAGGTTGCCCCACACGACCGTCGAGGGCTTCACCTGAATGTTGCCCCAAACCACCGTGGTCCCATTGGTCGTT
>QHWL01000743.1 GCA_003222555.1 Acidobacteriota bacterium
TCGAAGTGATGAAACAACCAGGCACCAACGTCATTGAGGTGGCGGACGCCGTGCTCGCCGTATTGCCGGACCTCCAGGCGCAGTTGCCGCCTTCGGTGCACCTGGTCATCAAGGATGACAACTCGGTGAACATCCGCAAGGCCTTCGGCGACATTCGGGTGACGATGCTCGTCACGCTCGTCCTGGTGGTGGGTGTCATTTATCTCTTCCTCCACAACGCGTCCGCCACGCTCATCCCGGCCCTGGCGCTGCCGTTTTCGATCCTCGGCGCCTTCACGGTCATGCGGGTGATGCACTACAGCCTCAACAATTTGTCGATGATGGCGCTGATCCTCTCAGTCGGGTTCGTCGTGGACGACGCGATTGTGATGCTGGAGAACACCGTGCGGCACATGGAAGCCGGCGAGTCTCCGTTGGAAGCAACGCTCAACGGCTCGAGGGAGATCGCCTTCACGATCGTCACGATGACCGTCTCACTAGCGGCGGTGTTCATCCCGATTCTGTTCATGGGCGGTATCCTCGGCCGGCTGTTCCGAGAATTTGCCGTGACCATTGTGAGCACCGTGCTCATTTCAGGCGTCGTCTCGATTACGCTCACGCCGATGCTCTGCAGCCGCTTCCTGCGTGTCGTGCACGCGAAGAAGGGGTTGGCGGGGTTCATGGACCGCTCGTTCGATCGGCTGCGCTCAGGCTACGGCAGGAGCCTGAGACTGGTCCTCCGGCATCGCCTGGCGATGCTGGCGGTGTTCGTGGGCGTGCTCTACGCGACGGTCAAGATGTTCGGCATCGTCCCCAAGGGATTCATCCCGAATTCGGACAACGACTCGTTGAGGGTTCAGCTCAGGGCGGCGCAAGGGACCTCGTATTATGAAATGGTCGGCTACACGCAGCGGATCGCCGACCTCATCAAGCAGAACCCCGATGTCGACTCACAGATGGCCAACACCGGCGGCGGCAGCGGGAACCAAAACACCGGCCGGTTCGCCATTCAGTTGACCCCGCGTGCCACCCGCGCCTTGACGGCCCAGCAGATCGCGCAGCAGCTCAGGGGGCCCTTGGGGCGCTTCCCAGGATTTCGTGCCTTCGTCAACGTGCCGGCGGCCCTTCAGATCGGCGGCTTCCGCGGCAACAGCAGCTTCAACCTCACCGTCCAAAGCCTCAACTACGACGAGCTGTATGCGTGGGCGCCCAGGCTCGAGCAGGCGATCGCCGAGCTGCCCGAGGTCGAGGACGTCTCGAACGACATGGAGCTGAAGAGCCCGCGCGTGAACCTGATCGTCGATCGGGATGGTGGGCGCACCTGGCCTCCCCAAAAATGCCAGGCGCTGGAAGGGCGGGCGCTCCGTGTCGCTTAAGCAACCTTCCGCCGACGCGACGGCTTCACGACGAATCGCACCTGAATGCCGAGGCGCGCGAGGATGCGAGACCCATATGAAGCGCGTTAAGAAGAGCACCCTCGACCCGAAAGGGACCGACTCCACCCGATCGGAGATTGCCGCGCTTCCAGGCGCCGCGCATAATCGCCTGATCGACGGTCGAGATCAGCGGCGTCTGCGTCGCAAGAGCGGACGGTCGAATCAGAGGAGGCAGCGATGTTGGGCGGTTCCGATCCGCGATGGGACGACCCTCGCGAGCGCGATGACGAGTCGCGAGATGTCGAGGTGCATTGGATCCCGTGCTCTTCATCGCCCGAGGAAACCGCGATTGGTCGAACTCGGAATGGGTCCGCGATCTGCTACGGCAAAGACAACGTGATTCCCATCGACTAGGGGTTCTTCTCGGCCGCGCACTTCGCGTTTCGCCTGTACTCCGAAAATAGTCCGTCCGGGCGGAATCTGTATCGTGCCGACCATCAGATCGGCGCGACCGACATCGGTCTTGGCGAAATCATCACCCGTGATAGCGAAGGGTTCGCCAGATGTGCGGGCTAGCGCGTTACGCGAAGATTGAGGTGTACTCCGCAAGAACTCAGGCCGCGACCCGTTCGAGGCGGTTGTGCTCCGCAAGAATTCACGCCGCGATAGGGTCCAACCTCAGTCGTGGTGCAGACCACTTGGGCGCGGCCGGGCCACTGGCCAAGCTGGGCCCAACGTCGGATTGTGTCAGGCACAGCGAACCTCTTCCGTGCCGACGGTCGGATCTAGCTTTTGCGGAG